>CAYNPZ010000051.1:0-24788 GCA_964399175.1 uncultured Bacteroidales bacterium
CCCTCCGGAAGGAACGACACAGGTACACAGCCTGAATTGTATCATGTAATGGAAGACCCGGATGAAACCAACAACCTGGCAGCCTCAAGACCGGAAAAAGTAAAGCAGCTGAAAGAACAGATCAGGGAATGGTGGAGTGAAGCTGTTCCCGAGTAAAACACCAAATACACATGAAAAAGGCAGGTTTATTTCTTATTCTAATTGTAACCATACTATCCGGATGTAAAATTCAAGAGCTGGCCATAGACGGCCAAAAGGGCTATAAGATCGTCTACAGCGATGATGCCGATTCATTAGAGGGGCGAGCTGCCATTCAGCTTCAGCATTATCTGAAAAAAATGTCAAAAGCAAAACTTCCGCTGGTTGAAGAAAGCAAATATAAAGGCAACAGGGCCATCTATATTGGCAGCACCGACTATGCCAAAGCCCTGAATATTGATTTCGAAGGGTTAAGGAAAGACGGATATACTTTTAAAAAGCATAACAACAATTTTGTGATAGCCGGGGGCACCGAAAAAGGTGCGCTTTATGGTGTTTACGACCTGCTTGAGTACATCGGCTTTAGGAAATACGCTCCTGGTGCAACACATATTCCGAACAGGGACTCCATATCTTTTCCAAGGAACGATACGGTGGTGGTACCGGATATCAGGTTTCGGGAGGTGTTGTATACCCACGCCTATAAACAAGATTATTTCGACTGGCACAAGCTGGATGCGCACAGCGAAACCTGGGGTTTCTGGGTTCATACCTTCAACAGGCTGGTTCCGCCTGAAAAATACGGAGATACCCACCCCCAATATTATTCCCTGATTAACGGCAAACGCAGGCCTGGTACGCAATTGTGCCTTTCAAATCCTGAGGTTTTTGATGTGCTGGTGCAGAATCTTAGAGAATCGATAAATGAAAACCCGGATTATCAATACTGGTCGGTCAGTCAGAATGACAATGCCAACCATTGCCAATGTAAAAAATGCCAGAAACTAAATGAACAATATGGAGGTGTTCCCAGCGGGTCCATCCTTCATTTTGTAAATAAGGTAGCCAGAGAATTCCCGGACAAAACCATCTCCACACTGGCTTACTGGTATTCCCGCGAAGCGCCTGAAAACATAAAACCTGAGTCCAATGTAAACATCATGCTTTGCAATATCGAAAGCGAACGGCACCAACCCATTACACAAACCGACCCTGCTTTTGCAAAAGACATAAAAGAATGGGGAGCGCTTACCGACAACATCCTGGTGTGGGATTACATCATCCAGTTCAAGAACCTGGTGAGCCCTTTTCCCAATCTGCATACCCTGAAACCCAACATTCAGTTTTTTACCGACAACCATGTAACAGCCCTGTTCGAGCAGGGGAACCGGGAAGTTGGCGGCGAGATGGCTGAGTTAAGGGCTTACCTTACCGCAAAGCTGATGTGGTATCCCGGGGCTAATGACGAGGCCATTATTGACGATTTTGTTCATGGGTATTACGGTGCTGCAGGCAAATACATCAGAGAGTACATTGATACCATGAAAACGGCGTTGTTTGAGAGCGGTCATCATCTGCGGATTTTTGGCAACCCGGTAGAGGCAAAGGACACCTATCTTTCAGCCGACCTGATGAATCATTACCGACGCCTGTTTGATGCGGCTGAACAGGCTGTAGAGAACAAGCCTGAGCTGCTAAGACGTGTGCAGGTTGCCAGGTTGCCACTCATGTATGCCCGGCTGGAAATTGCCCGGACGGAAATGAATACACCACGCAGCTTATATGAAAAGGATGGAAATGGGGATCTGGCTGTTAAACCCGGGATGAAAACACTGCTGCACCAGTTAGTCGAGCGCTGTAACGAGCAGGGCGTTACCCGGCTGAAAGAATGGAGCACCACACCCGATGAATATCTGCAATCCTACAGAAGACTTTTCAATAATCTGGATCGTGAGGTGTTATCTATAGATAAAAAGGTTATACCCGTCACTCACCCCAGCGAAAAATATGCCTCCTCTGGATTAAATTCTTTAACCGACGGGCTGTTCGGCTCTTATGATTTTTCAACAAACTGGATCGGATACGAAGGAAAACATATGAAATTTGTCATGGATCTGGGTAAAGTTATGGAGATCAATTCCGTGAACATGGACTTTCTGAATTCGGTTAACGACTGGATCTTTCTTCCCGAATATGTAACCTATCAACTATCAGTGGATGGTGAACATTACGGGGAAAAAATAAAGATCAATAATCCAAATGATTCAGAGAATAAAGAACGAGTCGTACAGTCTTTCCGTGCGAAATTGAATGGCAAAGCAAGGTATATCAAAGTCCATGCTGAAAGTCCTTTGGAATGCCCTTCCTGGCATCCGGGAGCCGGAAATCCGGCATGGATTTTTGCTGATGAGATTGTGGTAAAATAAAGGGGACCGGCTGCAACCGGGTTTAATCCGAAGAATTCATATTGAACCACATAGGAAGATAGTTCACATAGACTGAACACATAGAAAAGATATTGTAAAGAAACATATCGCTGCTCATGAAAGCCAAAATTATATTTACTCAAGCATTATGGATTACCACCATTATTGTGATTGCGACACGCATGAATGGTTTCGGTCAAACGGACTTTTACCGCAACGCCGAGAAAGGGAATAAGATCTTCTCTTCAGGATATGCGGATCAGCCTTATGTTGAGGTGCTGGATGACGGCACCTGGTTTTGCGTTTTTACCACAGGCAAGCAAGCAGAGGGCAGCAGGGGCCAGCATATCGTGTACACCCTCAGCGATGATCAGGGAGAAACCTGGACAAAACCAGAACCCATTGAGCCTTCCTCCGGACCGGTTGCTTCCTGGGTGATGCCATACAAGACTGATTACGGCAGAATCTATGTATTCTACATCTACAACGGCAACCGGATACAAAAACTAAATGGCAGGAGAATCAGGAATGACATGCTGGGCTGGTATTGTTACCGGTATACCGAAAACAAAGGCAAAACCTGGTCCGAACGTCATCGGCTGCCTGTGCGAAAAACCCATGTGGATTCCATCAACGACTGGAACGGGGAGGTTCAGATCATGTGGGGCATCGGAAAGCCCATCGACATGAATGAAGGGATGATGTTCGCGTTTACAAAGATCGGAAAATATATGCTCAGCAGAAGCGAGGGATGGTTTTTCAAATGTCCGAACATCAATACGGAAAGGAATATTGAAAAGCTAAACTGGAAAATGGTTCCTGAAGGCAATCGCGGGCTTCGTCATCCGAAATTCGGGCCGGTTCAGGCCGAACAAAACATTGTACAAATGAACAACGGGGATATCTATTGTATGTACCGCACCATCACCGGACATCCGGTAAATGCATACAGCCGTGATGGAGGTAAAAGCTGGACTGAACCAAAGATTCCTGAATACTACACAGGTTATAAAATCAAAAATCCACGGGCCTGCCCGAGGATATGGAAATGCAAAAACGGCAAATACCTGTTCTGGCATCACAACAATGGCTGGTGGAATTATCAGAAAAGAAACCCTGCCTGGATATCAGGGGGAATTGAGAAAAACGGCAGAATTGTCTGGTCTCAGCCCGAAATCCTGCTCTATGAAAAAGATCCGGACGTACGGATGAGCTATCCCGATTTGATTGAACAGAACGGGCAGTACTGGATCACGGAAACCAACAAGGAAACGGCGCGAACCCACAGAATTGATCCCGAATTTTTCAATCTTCTCTGGAATCAGTTTGATATCGAAACCGTCACCCGTGAAGGGCTGGTTTTTGAACGCAATGAAGAGGAACTGGAGAAACAAAACACCTTTTCCATGCCACGACTGTCTAAACTGGAGGGACCGGGAGGCATTACGATTGATATGCGGGTCAGTTTGCAGGATCTGGCAGAAGGGCAGGTTATCCTCGATACCCGTAATGAAGAAGGCCAGGGAATGCTTGTTGAATCGGGAGAATATGGTTCAATAAAACTTACTCTCAGCAACGGAAAGATTTCGAATACTTGGTGTTCCGATCGCGGCCTCATAAAAGCATTCGGCACCCACCAGGTTACAGCCATAGTGCATAGCGGACCCGGTATCATTACCTTTGTTGTGAACGGGATTGTCTGTGACGGACGTGAATACCGGCCCTTTGGATGGAGAAGGTATAATAAAGAAATTGCCGATATCAATGGTGGCCCCCTTCAAACAGGAAATCAATCTAAAAGCTCCAAAAGATTAAAGCATCTTCGGATTTATAACAAGAACCTGATGCATACGGAGGTGATCGGGAATCAAAGGGCTTTCGAAGGCTATCACCTTCCATTGCTTTTGAATGATTAAGGGATTGGGTGATTGGATGAGTGAATGCCTGCCCGCAGCAGGCGGGCCTGTTAGCATGTAGGTGGACCTGTGCGCCAAAACTTAGTGGAAGCGGGATTGGATGATTGAGTGATTGAATGATTAAATGATAGAATGAGTGAATGAGAAAATGCTTAAATGCCTAGAGGTGGGATTGGATGATTGAAAATATACCAACAATTTACAATTTAAATGGGAGGTTGTCCAAAAAGTCTTTATAATCCATTCTTATAAAGATTCAATACTTTGTGTGCCTTTGGGAATTACTTTGTTTTCCTTTGTGGTTTAACAATTTATATTTAACCACGATGCAACTCAAAGGATTTCTCAAAGAACCCGAAGGACTTTTTGGACAACCTCCAAATAAATTATTACTATTCCAGTCTTATTCTCTACAATTCACGCGGCGGCTTGCCTTCCTGGAAATGCTGCTCGATCTCTTCAAGAGAATGACCCTTGGTTTCAGGCACCAACCGATAAACAAATATAATTCCTATAATAGCTATAATGGCATATACCAGAAAAGATCCTCCGGGGTTCGGGCCCGGTTCGCCTGTAATGGCTATCTGATTGCCTTCTGCTGTAAGGGCAGACGCAAGAGATAAGAATGTGTTGGCCACCACAAAATTGGCCACCCAGTTAAAGAACAGGGCCACACTCATTCCCAGTCCACGGACACGGGTCGGGAAAACCTCCGACATGATCAAATAGCCAACCGGTCCAAGGGTAAGGGCAAAAAACGGAATATAAATGATCATGCTTCCGAAAGAGACCCATTTCAATGCATCCCCTACTATTTCATGGAACAGGAAGGAGAAGCCGAGCACGAAAAGGGAAATGGCCATACCCGTTAGTCCAAGGTATAACAAAGGTTTACGTCCCCATTTATCAATCAGGAACAGGGCCACAACCGTAAACACCACATTAACGATGCCAATGGGCAGGGCAGCCAGTATGGCATCGCCTTCAGCAACAAATCCGGCTTTTTGCAGTATCGTCGGAGAATAATATATGACCGTATTAATACCGGTAACCTGCATCAATATAGCCATGCCTATACCAATGATAAGGGCGGGACGAACCCATTTGGCCAGCAATTCACTCCAGCCGGCCTTCTCTTCTTTTGCCAGACTTTCCTTAATTTCTCCAATAACTTTGGACGGGCTCAGCTCCCCTATTCTACTGAGCACCTTATGGGCCTTATTCTCATAACTGGCGCTCATCAGCCAGCGTGGCGTTTCGGGAAGGAAGATCATACCAATTCCCAGTATCAGGGCTGGGAAAAAACCAATCATGAGCATCCACCGCCATCCTTCACTAATGCCCCAGGCACTCCAGTCAGCCGGCAGATCGGAAAAACCAATATTAACCAGATAGGAAACCAAAATGCCCACGGTAATAGCAAGCTGATTTAGGGTAACCAATGTACCCCTGACTTTTGCCGGTGACATTTCGGAAATATAAAGGGGTACGGTATAAGAAGCCACTCCAATGGCAAGCCCCACCAGTCCCCGGGCTACCAAAAGAACGGTAACACTGGGCGCCAGAGCCGAGAGTAATGTTCCAACGGCATTAAGTATGGCTGTATAAATAATGATCTTCTTACGCCCATACACATCCGTAAGACGCCCGCTGGAAATGGCACCAATGGTTGCACCTACCAGCACAATGCTGACAACCCACTCCTGTATACGTTCCGGCATCACCTCCTGGCCATTGGCCAACAGCACAGGATCCTGCTTGATATACAACAACGCGCCCGAAATTACACCACTGTCATAACCAAATAGCAACCCGCCGGTTGCAGCAATAACCGCGATAACAACTACAAATGCATTCGTCGTTTTCTTTTGTTCCATATGAATCGTTTTTATTATTGGTTAAAAGTATTTCAAAACCAAAACTTCCATTAAACCAATGAGATATTGTAATCTCCACCAGCTCATTCGACTAACTCTCTGTTATCAATCAATTCAATGTAATCGGCTCAATTTAGTTTCGTTCACTGAAAGTACAAAAATTTTTCAGGCATTTGTATTAACAACCAATGTACAAACCTGTAAATCCGGCCTCTTATTTAAATCTTATCTATTCCTCAAAACGCTTAACCACCGACATAAAAGCTTCTCTTCTCAGATCTTCCGGTCGGGGTTTTGTTTTCAGCACCGGCTTCAACATAAATGCCCAGGCGTACTCCTTAGACTCCACAAGCTCATATCTGCCATCAATATCGGAAATCCTGTGATCCATATCCAGGATCACAGTTCCGGTCTCATTTAGCTCATATGGATGCTGTGCTTCATAAAGATTATCGTGCTGATGAACGCTGAAATTCAATGATGGCAATCCTACCAATGCGAGACCTTTTTCATCTCCCCTTGTCAGTGTAGCCCAGCGGGTATCGCATTTGTTGCCTTGCTCCTGGGGCAGCACAAAAGGCACATATTGCTCCTCAACCCTGCCGGAATAGATACCCAGGCGCGTGCTGCTCATTCGTTTGGGGTAGCTTTCATGAGGCCCCATTCCGTACCAGCTCAGCCGGGAAAAGGTGGCCGGCAGCTGCATCTCCATACCCACTTTGGGAACCGTTTCAGGAACCTCTCCATTAGGAGACACCTTGTGCTTCATAATGATGGTGCCATCGCCGAAGATGTAATAATCCACTTCAGAGAAAAAACCCTCAGAGCTGCCAGGAAGGACATGAAAATTTTCAATGGATACGCGTGCCAGCTGTGGCTTCAGAAGCTCTACCTGAACGCTTCTTTCCTTGTACTCCAGGGAATCAAGCTCCTGCCATTCTTCACGCACCCGGTGCGTTTTCCAGTTATGGATGATCGGGGCAAACAGATCGAGCCGGGGACCTTTTTCTATGAGCGAACGATCGTCGAAACGGAATGAAGAAATGGTTCCTTCATTCTTATCCACCGTGAGACCGAACTCAGACCCTTTAATTATCGTCTCATTCACCATTTCAGTTATCAGGATTCTTGGAAGTGAATTCAGGTCCAAGGAATTTTGAGGCGGGCCCTCATAAGGCAGTTGAAACTGCTCCCAGGCCACCTCATGTCCTTTGGGTGCCCACCGGCTATCTTCAGGGAGGACAAAGGAAACTTCCAAATAATACTCCGAGCCGGCTTTTATCTCCGGCCGTTCAACCGGTATAGTTACCTCTTCACTTTCGCCGGGCGCGACATCAAGTGCCAGTATAATTCCATCTTCAATGACACGGCCGTTCTCCAGCAGCTTCCATCTGGCCTGATATCTGCTTAAATTGGTAAAGTTGTAGTGATTGACAATCTTCAGGATTCCTTCCTTCTTGTTTTTCGCTTCTATATCTATACTTTGAGCACATTTCTTCAGTTCATACAGTTCGGGTTGAACAGACCGGTCCGGAAAGACCATTCCATTGATGCAAAAGTTGCGGTCGTTGGGTTGATATCCGTAATCTCCCCCATAAGCATAAAAGGGTTCTCCGTCCTCTGTTTCCTTCAGCAGACCCTGATCGATCCAATCCCAGATGAAGCCTCCCTGAACGTTGGAATACTTCCTGAACAGCCGCCAGAATTCCTGAAGATTGCTTCCCGCATTGCCCATGGCATGGGCATATTCTCCAACGATAAGAGGCCGTGAAAGTTGCCTCTCTCCCACTTCACGAATATCCTCAAAAGATGGATAGGAAGGGTTACCCAGTATATCAAGACTCCAGTGGGTTTCGCCGTTCCGGTAATATATCGGCCTTGTGGATTCGTGTTTTCTTATCCACCGCGTAATGGACACATGATTTTCTCCCATGCCTGCTTCATTTCCCAGCGACCACGCAATGATGCTGGGGTGATTCTTATCACGTTCCACCATGCGGATGCCCCGTTCCATAAATGCATCCTTCCAGAGTGAATCCCTGGTAAAACGGCTCCAGAAAGCATGGCTTTCGATATTGGCCTCGTCAAATACATACAGTCCGTACTCGTCACACAGGTCATAAAATTTCGGATGATTGGGATAATGTGCTGTTCTCACCGCGTTGATGTTAAAACGCTTCATAAGCTGCACATCCTGTTCCATCTCTTCAATGGTAACATGGCGGCCACCGGTGGGAGAATGATCGTGCCGGTTCATACCATTCAGCATGACAGGCTTCCCGTTAACCAGCAATTGTCCATCCTGAATCTCTATTTCCCGGAAACCAATCCGTTCGCTTTCCCATTCCAGCACATTTCCTTCACCATCTTTCAAGCTCAGCAAAAGCGTATACAAATGGGGTTGTTCAGCAGACCATTTTTCAGGGTTCTCCACCTTCTGCTGAATTTCCACCGTTTGTTCAATGCCGGGCTTCACCAGGACAGTATCACTGACGGAACCAGTGAACATTTCATTGTTTTCATCGTCGTAAAGACTCATTCCAACCTGCAGCCCATTTTTAGCAGAAACCCCGTAATTTGCCAGATCAACGGATACCTGCAAATTGCCATCCTTGTATTCTTCATCCAGATCGGTGCGCACATAAAAATCCTGCATATGCACCTTGGGTGTAGAGTGGAGGTAAACATCCCGGTAAATCCCGCTAAAACGCCACATATCCTGATCTTCCAGATAGCTCCCGTCAGACCAGCGATATACTTCTACGGCAACCATATTCTTCCCCTGTTGCAGATAATCTGTAATATTGAATTCGGCCGGAATCATGCTACCCTGGCTGTATCCAACCTTCTTCCCATTGATCCAGAGATGAAAGGCCGACTTCACCCCATCAAACGTGATAAATATCTCGCGGTCGTTCCAGGCTTTCGGCAAATTGAAGGTTTTCCGGTATGACCCCACGGGATTGTAATCATGTGGAATAAACGGGGGATTGGCCTGATGCCGGCTCCATGGCTCTTTTACATTTGTATAGATAGGTTTTCCATATCCCTGCATCTGCCAGCATCCGGGAACGGTAATTTCATCCCAGCCGTCGACAGAAAAATTCTGTTCATAGAAAGTAGCGGTCCTTGCGGAAGGCGAGTCCACCCAGTGAAATTTCCATCTGCCATTGAGTGTCCTGAAAAAGGAAGATTCACTTCGCTCACCCGTTAGGGCTGAGGATCTGTTCCGGTAAGCTATTAACGAAGCATGAGCGGGTGCTTTGTTTTGGGCAATTATGGCCGGATTCTCCCATTCCGGAGGATTGATCGCGCGTGCCTGACTGACATTCAGAAAATAAATGATTGAAACAAACACCGCAATAATGATGAAATGAAAGGTTCTCATAAATTAGATGGTTTTCATTAACAAAACGAAGGCCATTAAAATTAATGAAAAATTGCGAGAAAATCTAAGATCAAAAAGCCGGTTTGATTGCCACGGTCACTGCCGCTGCACCCAGCAGCACGGGCTTATGCCTGACAGAACCAAATCCATATTTTTCAAGCAATTGGGTTAATTCACTCCGCGTGTAAAAATTTCGGGCCGAGAAAGCCAGGTAGTGATAAGCCCCTTTGGAACCTGAAATTTTACCGCCTATCCCAGAAACGATATAATTCAGATATTGATGAAAAAGAAAACGGATGGGACGAAGGTGAGGCTGACTGCTTTCAACGATAACAAATTTTCCGCCGGGCTTCAGCGTTCGGTATATTTCTTTCAGATATAAACCGGTGTTGGGATTTTTAAAGGTGATGTTGCGAAAAGCAAATGAAATGCCCACCACGTCAAAGTGGTTATTCTTGAATGGCATAGATGCGGCATCCCCTTCAACAAATTCAACATTATCCAGACCGGACCTGCGGGCTTTCTTACGTGCTACTTCCAGCATGGAACCACTAAAATCATAACCTACCACATGAGCTTCATTCAGCTTACGGGCAATCCTTATGGCCAGGTCGCCGGTACCTGTTCCCACATCCATAATTTCCCGCGGAGACGCTTCAGAAATGACTTTAACGGCCTTTTTCCGCCAGGCTTCATCCAGCCGGAAGGTCAACAGACGGTTCAGAAAATCGTAACGCTGTGGAACCCGCTCAAACATTTTCTGCAGGGGTTTTTCTTTTGCCTGCATGGCCTCCCGGGAAAGATGTTCATTGTTAGCCATAAAATTTTCCTTTTTTTCGTTCAAAAATAAACAAACCGGGAAAGAGAAATGTTGAAAAATACATGGGTAGCGAAGATTCCCTGTTTAATGAGGGTTTCACCCCTCGAATAGGTAATCTCTATCCGGTGCTTATCCAGTAATTCCCGGTCCTCCTGGGTAAAACAAAAATCATTGATCAGCTTTAAAAACCAACATGAACCACCATGCCGAAAACCGTACTTGTTATAGACGATTCTGAAACCTCGCTTTATCTGCTTCAGAGCATTCTTGAGGAAAATCCCGGGATTGAATATATTCTGGAGAAAAACAGCTTACATGCCTTAGAAACTCTGAAAGAACGCAATGTTGACCTTATTTTCATGGATCTTATGATGCCGGGAATGACCGGATATGAATTTCTGGAAAAAATTCAGGAAGACCCCGAACATAAAGATATACCGGTTATTATATTATCCGCTATGCACGACGACGCATCAGAGAAAAAGGGCAAAAATATGGGTGCGGCAGAATACCTGAAAAAGCCATTGGATGTTTATAAACTGGAAGAAAAGATGAGATTTTATCTTGACCCGGAATGAATAAACAAAATCAAGATCTCTTTATATATAAATTTACTATATTGTTTTGATTATGATGGGCTATCACGGGATTACACCATCTTTTGAATCCATTTCATCAGCTCCTCCGGTTTGATGGGCTTGGACAGGTAGGCATCGCAGCCAGCCCTGAGGGCTTTCTGTTTGTCCTCTTCCGAAGCATAGGCAGTTTGAGCAATAACAGGCAGGTCGGGGTGCGCATGCTTAATCTCCATAGTGGCTTTATAACCATCCATCACCGGCATCTTGATGTCCATCAATACAAGGTCCACCTCGGGATGAGCATTCAGCTCTTCCAGGGCTTCCCTCCCGTTCCTTGCACGAAGAAATTTAATGTCCGTTTTTTCCATAATCTCACTGAGCAAAATAAAACTGGTTTCATCGTCTTCAGCCACCAGTAAGGTAATGTTCTCCAGGTCTTTATCTTTTTTATTTTCCGTTGGTTTTTCATATTTCGATTCACCAGATTCCATTGGCTGGAATGGCATGGTAAAATAAAATACACTACCATGGCCCGGGGTGGAATCCACCCACATCTCACCCCCCAGCATTTCAACATAAGCTTTGGAAATGCTCAGGCCCAAGCCAGCTCCTTCATATTCCCGGGTGACACCCGGCTCTGCCTGCCGGAACCGTTCAAAGATCTTATGCTGCAACTCTGAGGAAATACCTATACCCGTATCACCTACATAGAAATGTAATACTTCTTCTTCCCTTTTGTAGCCGAACACAATTTTTCCTTCATGGGTATATTTCACGGCATTGTTAATCAAATTGCCCATAACCTGCTTCAGCTTGTCTCCGTCTGTGGTAAGCTTATCCGCAGGCTCTTCCAGGCCCTTCCCGCAATACATCCCTAATCCTTTATTTTCAGCCTGAGGCAGATATAATGCATATAAAGAATCCATCAGGATATTCAGGCCCGTTTCATGTTTCTTCACCTTCATTTCTCCTGATTCGATCATGGCAATCTCAATCAGGTTATTGATCAGTTCCAGCATCCGGTTTCCGCTTCTTCTGATTAAACCCACATATTCCTTTGCTCTTTCTCCTGCCGGTAGTTCCTTCTCAAGCAAGCCGGCAAAACCCATGATACCATTCATAGGCGTACGGATTTCATGGCTCATATTTTTCAGAAAAGCCGATTTGAGCCGGTCACTCTCTTCGGCTTTTTCTTTAGCCTTTTCAAGGCTTTTTTGTATTTTCTCTTTATGATGGATCTCTTCCTGCAAATTTTTATTCATTTTTCTGAGTTCCTCAGCCTGATCTCTTGAAATATGAGCAATATGAAAAAAGTTTCTTTGTATAAAGCTATAACCAAGAACCATTAAAATACCCAGCAAACACAAAATAAATGTTGCGGTTATCCAAGATATGGGCAAGGTTGTAATATTCATCAAATCAATATCAACTGATTCTATTCCTTCTACCATCATATAACCGATAACAGCCATTGACAGAATTCCCAAACCAACAGAAGATAAACCGGCCTTCATTCCGAAAAATACGGTCATTAGAATAATAAAAGTTAATAAGATGGGTATGCCTGCTCCGCTGAAACCGTAAATCAACATATTATGTACCCCAAAAAGGTAAAGGCAGCCCAATATAATGGCAGAGCCCAATCGGTAGCCGATTAGGCTCTGAAAAACAGCCACAAACAACAACGGTGAAAAAAGTGCAATATAAACAAGGGCAGTATCTATCTTATCAAACTCAATCGCCTCTATAACTCCAATAGTTACAGTGGGCACTCCTATTATGATCAGCACCAATAAAACCCATTTAAAAACCTGTTCAAGAATCGATTCATAGGCCTTTAACGGATCAATTTTGTAGTTAAAAAGTGTTTTAAAAAAGGATCTCATACCACACTCTCGTTTTATTTTTCAGACCCACCTTTACCCATGGCTATTAATATTATGGTGCTTCTCTATACGTTGAATCATGTCCAAAAGATACTATAAGAAACAACTTTTTAATCTCAAAGAAAGATACGCATGCCGATTGGACTTCAATCCGGGAAATTACAGAGATATGTTTTGTTATTAAGGCTGTTGCCGCCAACCAGCAGCTTAACCTTTTTTCCATACTCATCCTGTCTGACCCGGCTGATAACATCCCGGAGGGTGCTTATGTGATAGGGCATGGTTACGGAAAGGCCCAGGATTTCAGCCTTATTTCCCTTTACCGATTGAAGGAGACTGTATGCCGGGGTGTCGGCGCCCAAATACCAGGTGTCCCATCCGTTGAGAATTAAGATAATTTTTTATAACTTTATGGACAAGAAAAATTTTTCCCATTCTAATCCTTCATATATACTTATAATCTGAGAAAATTAAAACCCCGGCTACTATGGAAAACTATAAATATCTAAATATCCCCGAAGAAGACCTAAAAGAGATCGAAAAGGCCCTGGAAACGCTGGATAAAAAACTCCTGCCCCATCTCACTTTACTTACGAATGAACAACGCCGTTTCATGCCCAAGGTGGGCATCAACAATCAGGGCTTTGTAAGAAATGCCATGAAATATGTTGAATCTTTCCCGGAGCTTCTTCCTTCTTTCCTGGAAATTAATGAAATGAAAAGGCAATATGAAAAGATCAAACTATATCAAACTTTCCTCTTTAGCATTGAAACCATTCGGAACAGATTAAAGGATAGCATCATGGATGCGGGCAACAAGCTCATTAAAGATTCCTATCTCATATATGACAATGTTAAAATTGCTGCAAGAGCAAAAATTAAAGGTGCGAGTAGTGCCTATAAAGCTTTAAAAGACAGCTATCCGGGCCGGGGTCCATCCCGGGAAAACCAGGATGACACTCAGTGAAAATCTTTTTTTCAAGCTCCAAAAATTCCTTTTGTCTAATTTAACCTCATCATTACTGTTCTTAACTTCTCTATTGGTGATTCTATCATTATTATTACTGTTTTGAACAGTACCATTAGTCCTTAAAACAGTATTCATACTGTTTTTGACTATATTTTTACTGTATCAAACCATATTAATAGAGTAAATTTCAGTATTGTTAATGTTATTAACAATATCTATTCTGTATTGAACAGTAATATTGATGTTCCAAACAGTAATTTTGCTGTTCAGAACGGCAATTGAGAACTTAGGAAAGGGAAAAGGGTACCACCCTGAATCATTTGATGGTAAAAAATGATCAAAACCGGGATTCAAAGGGTAAAGAAAGAAGCCATTACAGTCAATGCCGGGCAGGTAAAGATCAAAGTCAAACCCTGAAAGCAGATATAACTATATAAGCAGACCGTTGCCGGTTAAATGAACCCCTTCTCTGACCCCATTAAGTGCTGAAAGGGAGAACCAGGAAAACAGCGAGGTCCCATACTACATGGCTGACGCTGTTTATCAGTACAGACCGGAACTTCATATACATCCAACCCCAGAAAATACCTCCGGCCAATGCGGCGAGGATGAGCGCGAGGTTGCCTGTGGCAACATGAATGGCAGCATAGACAAGGGCAGCCATGACAAAACCCTCCCGAGCCCCGTATTTTTCATCCAGATTGCCCTGTATATAACCCCTCCAGAGCAATTCTTCACCGGGGCCAATCACCAGCAGCATCAGTAGTCCGATACGCCAGGTACCGGCACCATCCTTAAAACCATAGACCTGGCTGATATCCCTGCCGGCAAAATCGAAAAGTGACCTAATTGCCTCATTCCCGATCAAAAAGATTAAATACAGCAAAACGGCAGACAGGAATCCCAGGCTTATCTTTTTCAAAATATTGTTGGGAAGATCATCTGAAATACGCGCTCTGAATTTTTTGTCAGATAACAATCCCAGGGATACGGTTAAAACCAGGTTGGCAGACATCCACCACCAGAAATCCAACCCTCCGATCTGCCGGAAGACAAAGAGGGAGATGAACAGCAAAAGCGCCACAACCAATATAGAGGGAAAATATTTGTTCATTGAAATAACAATTTCCGCCAAAGATAAGGGAAATGGGGAAATAAAATGTAAGATCTTATGAAGAAGGTATTTATTAAATTCCAGATCCCAAATAACAAATCAAAAACACCTGCCCCGCCGCAGGCGGGGAATTGCCTGCCTCGCCGTCAGGCAGGCAATAACCAAAATAAAAATGTTCCAAACTTCCTGGATAAGTGTTAATACTTTTCTAATGGAGTGTTTGGAATTTAGGATATTAGAAATTAGAATTAAATTGATTATTTTTCTTCTTTCTTCTCCTTAAACAAACTAGAAATCCGGTAGCGGTCCTCATCCCAGTCGGTCAGGAGGCGCTCTTCCTGTTTGTGCAAATCATTGCTCATCAGCACACCAAAAGGTTTGAGACTGTCGACATTATCGAAAATCAGCTTGAGAATGGCGGCCAGGGGAATACCCAGCACAATACCGGCCAGTCCCCAGATATAACCACCTATGAGCAGGGAGAGAATCGCGATGAAGGGATTGATCTTCACGTTGGAGCCTACCACGTAAGGAGTGATCAGGTTACCCTCCAATTGCTGGATGCTGAAGTAAAGGGCTACAACCGACAGTGGCTGCCACCAGGTATCCAGCGTGGCAATGGCATACATAAAAGGCAACAGTCCACCAATGGTGGTACCTATATAGGGAATGATACTCAGGATAGCTGCAAGAGAGGCCCAGAAAACAGGGTAGCCCACGCCAATGATCCACAGGCCGATGCTGTTGAGAAAAGCCAGGATGAGGATCACAGTAAGCAGTCCGTAAAGGTAATTCCTTACCAGCCATTGAATCTGCTGTAGAATCTGCCTCCCCTGTTCCCGCCTTTTATCTTTGAACTGCAGTAGGATAAAATTCTTGATGGCTCCGCGATAAAGCAACATAAAAAACATGAAAACCAACACCATTAAAACATTCACCAGTAAGGCCGTACCTGAAGTAATTCCTCCCTTGAAAAGCTTAAGGGGAGAATCCAGCACTTTGGAAAAATTGGCCTGGAACCATTCCCAGATATCCGCGCGCGATATTCCAAAATTATTATCCAGCCAATTGAACAGGAGCTCGGAAGTATGCTGGAGCTTATCGGTGATGGCGGGCATATTGAGCAAAACATCACCCAATTGATAGGAAAAGAAGGTGATGATGCCGCTTAAAGGGATCAGTATAACGAGAAATGCCAGCAGGATAACAGGTACCTTTAGACGTATGTAGGGTTCGAGAAAGTTACAGATGGGTTGAACCATGATCGAAAGCAACGCAGCAAATATGAGGGGCACAATAATGAATTTTGCGATGATCATCAAATAAACCAGCAGGGCAATGACGATCATCGCATAGGCAATGCGCTGTATGTTTCCTGTGGATTGGTTCAAGGGTTCCATTTTTATCATTAAGCATCCAAAGTTAGAAAAAAGAAAGGACTATATAATTAATTAGTCATTCAATGTCATTTGGCAGTCATTTATTGTCATTAATTGTATTCGCAGAGATTCTTTAGCTTACGGTTCATTCCGGCCGAAAGGGTAGTGGAGAGCCGGAATCTGTGTTTTAATACATAAAAACATTAGCACCCGGTCATGCAATTCCCTTCAAGGCTCTTGTTTTCAATTTGAATGGTTGTGTGGCCTATTCCAAATTTATCATACAATTCTTCCTGCAGATCCGCTAAGAATTTGTCATCGCAATATCCCGGAACGACGAGATGCACTGAGAGAGCGATATGTGTAGTGCTGATGGCCCAGACGTGCAGATCATGGATATCCTCCACCTCCTCTTTTGACCGAAGAAACTCACTAACCTTATTGATATCGATATGTTTGGGGACAGCATCGAGGGCAAGATTGATGGAATCGATAAACAGCCGCCAGGTACCCCATAATATCACGCCGATAATGATGAAGCTCATCACCGGGTCGATCCAGAGCAACCCGGTAAGGTTGATCAACAGGCCGGCAACAACCACACCGACAGAAACTCCTGCATCGGCAGCCATGTGCAAAAAGGCGCCTTTTATATTCAGGTCGCCTTTCTGTCCCTTCACAAACAACAAAGCAGTAATTGTATTGATCACTATACCAATGCCTGCCACAATCATCACCTGAGATCCGGCAACCGGTTGCGGTTCTGTAAGCTTACCAATTGCATCCCAGCCAATGGCAATAACAGCGCCGAAAAGCATCAGTGCATTGAGAATGGAAACAAGGATGGTGGTTCTGCGCAGGCCATAGGTATACTTCCCTTTTGGCTTCAGTGTAGCCAGCCAGGCTGCCGTCCAGGCAAAAACCAAACTCAGCACATCTCCGGCATTATGGCCTGCATCAGCCAGTAACGCGGAAGAATTGGCCAACAGTCCATAGAAAACCTCAACGGCTACAAATACAACATTAAGGAAAATGCCAATTATAAAAGCTTTCCTGTGTCTTACCTGTTGTGAAGGTTCATGTCCGCGCGAATGTCCCATAATGTTCCAACAATTTTCATTGTCCTTCTGTTTTAAATCTTAGTATTTTATCAATGGGCATGACCACTGTGTCCGCTCCCGCCTTTCTTCATTTCCGAAATTAACGCCTGGGCATTGTTTATTATAAACCTGTCATTAGCGGAATACGGGATGTCAAAGGTAAAACCTGTGAAAGAACCTTCCGTCATTCCCTTATTAACTAAAACCCTTTCAAAAATAAAATAGTGTACGGAATCATCGTTTACATGTTCGTGGTTATTTTTTCTGTCCTGTTCATTTTGAAGCATATGGGTATGCTGAGTTTCAACTTCACTATGAGCATGTTCCTTATGCTCCTGGCCACTCACTCCATCTTTCTTCAGCAGGAAAATATAATCTTCACCCTGTTCTGCCACGAATGCCTCGTCCGGCAAGGTCATTTGCTTATTTCCACCTGTTTGAATATAAGCAATGACAGCCATACCAGGTAAAAGGTTCCCGCTATTTTCCAGAATTTCAGCATGCACAAGGGCCGTTCGCTGCCCGGGATCGAATCTTTTTGCCATCTTCATGATCTTCCCTTTCATAGGCTGTGTTGCCGGTTTATTGGCAAGGTTGAACGTCAGGTTCTGGCCCGGGGCAATTTTGGGCATGTCTTTCTCATAAACATTCAGATCAATATGTACCTTGTCATTCGCTGTAATATGGAAAAGGGGCTGCTGTGGGCTAACGTGGCTGCCTGTGTTCACATTGATCCGGGCAATATATCCGGATATGGGTGCCACTACAGGATAATCTTTCTGAAGAGTTTGTGGTGACAATTGTTCTGTATCGATATGGATGAGCTCCAGTTTCTTTTTAAGGCTTTGCAGACGGGTCAGGTTGGACTGGTAATCTGACTTTGCATTCTGAAAGGTCTTTTCTGAATTCACACTGTCCTCCAGCAACCTTTTCTGCCGTTTGTATTCGGATTCAAGATATTCATCACGATTTAATGCTTCCAGATATCGCTGCTGCAAGTCCACAATATCGGGATGGCTGATGCGGGCAATAACCTGGCCTTTTTTGACATAATCGCCTTCAATAATACGGAGTTCCCGGCATATCCCTCCAATTACCGCGCTTACCCTGGCCTCGTCGGAGGGAGCCAGGGCAAGTTCACCGAAACTTTTCACCAGATGCGACAACTCCTGCCTTGTTATCGTTCCCAGGGCAATGTCCGCAGTTTTCATTTGTTTCTCGGTGATGAGCACTTCATCTTCCGATAAAGAATCCCTTATCCCGTGCAAAGGGCCTGAAAGATTGTGTTCCCCGGCTTCCTCCCAACCGTGAGTATGTTCAGTTTGATTCTCATGTAGATCCTGATGTGCCCCGTTTTGATCATTGGAGGAGCAGCCTGTAAACATGTATCCGAGTGCCATGAATATAATGACCACTCCTGTTTTAATTCTTATCTGACTCATTGCTGATTCATTTTATAATTCAAAATTTTATTGTCCTAAAAGATATTCCAGTTCTATGATGCTCCGGTTAAAATCCCTCAGTGTTTCCAGATGGTTTAGCCGGATATTCGTAGCCTGGTCGAAATACTGGATATATTGCAGGTAATCAATATTGCCTGCTTCATACTGTTTAGAAGCACTCTTTATGATCATATCCGCCTCTTTCAGCCTGCTTTCACGGTAGAATTGCAATTGCTCCCGGTAGGTCTCCAATTGATTCAGCGTGTTGACGTATGTTGTACGAATGTCATTTCCAACCTCCCGGTAATTCTGTTGTGCTTCATCAACAGCAAGCTCCGCAGCCTTATTTCTGCCCTTTTCGGCCCAAAAATCCAATGGTACTTCGAAGCCTAGTTCAAAGGCAGAAAAGCTTCCACTGCCTGAGAAGTTCCTGCGGCTGTAACGGAAAAACGGATCGGGCCATGAAATGGCTTTTACTGCCTTTTTCTCAGCCTGCTTTGTTTTCCACCTGTTTTTATAAAGTTTTACAACCGTATTGGATTCAAGGGAATCGCCGGCAACATATTCCTGCCCGGGCTGAAGCGGTTTCAACTCAGTCTGTTCAATTCTCAGTGAATCATCCAAATAGAGGCGGCTCTTCAGTGTATTCCTGTAGTTGGCCAACAATTGTACTGCCTCTTTTTTTGTTACTATGATCTCTTCGTACTTTGCCTGAGAAGAAACCTTTTCCAGGTAAGGTACTTCACCGGTTTCAAAACGAAGTTGACCGGCCTCCGACAGGTCTTTAAAAATACGTTGCAGCCGGTCCAGGAGCTTTACCTTTTCTTTTGCGTAAAGCAGATTTATATAAGCGGATTGAACGCTGCGCCTCAGTTCGGCCTCTTTTTTCTCCAGCATTCTCTGGCTTTCTTCGATGCGTCGATCAGCCAAACCAGGACGTGCTGCGTATTCAATTGGATTTCTTATCTTCTGTTCAACCGACCAGGTTTCAATGCCGGAACCTTCATTCTCTTTTTCATAAATCATCTTGGTATCCGGTAAATCCCAGGATGTATGTTTAAGTTTTTCCTGCTGTTCCACCTGAAGTTCCCCTGCCTTTATGGACGGATGGTTCTCCAGGGCAATTTCTACGGCCTGCTCCATGCTTTTAATTTGCACAGACCGGTCATCGGGATGTTGTGCATAAAGCTTACCCGTGTATGTCAGAGAAAACAAGACAAGACCGGCTATCAAATATCTGCCATTGATACGCTGCCGGGATCTTGAAATAATGGCTGAAAAAGAGGGCACTTTATGCATCCTTTCACTAAATGAATAAATGATGGGCAGTAATATCAAGGTGAGCAGGGTTGCTGTCACCAAACCGCCCACAACAACGGTTGCCAGGGGACGTTGTACCTCGGCCCCCGAAGAAGTGGAGACTGCCATGGGCAAAAACCCGAGCATATCAGTAAGGGCTGTAAGGATTACCGGCCGCAGTCGCATATCTGTGCCATGATAAATTCTTCTGAAAACATTATTCATGCCTTCTGCCTTTAACTCATTGAAAAAACTCATAAGCACCACCCCGTTCAGCACAGCAATCCCAAAAAGGGCAATAAAGCCAATCCCTGCTGATATGCTGAAAGGCATACCGCGTATCCATAAAGAAAACACTCCACCGATCGCTGCCAGAGGAACCGCGGAAAATACCAGTGCAGCCTGTTTAAAGGAATTGAATGTAAAATAAAGAAGGGTGAAAATGAAAGCCATCACCAACGGAACAACCCATGAAAGGCGTTTCTTGGCCCGCTGAAGGCTTTCAAAATCACCTTCATAGGTAATGTTGTATCCTCTTGGCAGATCAAGCTTTTGTCCCAGCTCCTGCTGGACGGCATTGATAAAGGATTCTGTATCCCTGTCGCCTACATCGATATCGACCTCAATTTTTCGTTTCACCGCTTCGCGTGAGATAGAGGCAGGGCCTTCCTGCATGCGAATGTCAGCCACTTCACTAAGCTGCACCTGCCCGCCGTTGGGTCGCCTGATATACAATTCGCCAATTGATCCCGGATCTTTCCTGTATCGCTTCTTAAGCCTGACCACCTGAGAAAATTGCCTTTCCCCTTCATAGATGATCCCGGCTTTCATACCGGAATATCCAGCCTGAACTGTACGATTAACCGTTTCAATATCCAGACCATATTGAGATAGCTTATCGCGGTCATATTCAATAACAATTTGCGGAAGTCCGATGACCTTCTGCACATTGAGGTCCCCTGCTCCCGGAATATCATCTATGATATTTCTGGCGTTCTGACCATAATGATATAGCGTATCCAGATTAGGCCCGTAAATGTTCATAAGAATATCTGCAGTGGAACCCGTTAACAGATGTTTGAAAAGCATATCGATCGGCTGGGAGAAGAAAAAACTTACCCCGGGAACAGCTGCCGACATCTCTTGTTTCATCATCTGTTCCAGTTCGTCTTTTTTCTCTGCACGGGTCCAATCCTCTTTGGGCTTCAAATTGATAATCATTTTAGCTATCTCCAGCGACATTGGATCAGTGGGAATCTCTCCCGTTCCGATCTTGGTGGCCACCTGTTCCACCTCATCGGGAAATTCATCCCTCAGTATCTGTTCCAGTTTTGTGTTTATCTCCACGGTTTCGGTAAGGGAGGTGCCGGGTTGAAGGATGGGATGAATGGCAAAATCCCCCTCATCGAGCGTTGGAATAAAGACCGAGCCCAGGCGGCCGAACATAAGTATGGCTCCAACCAGAAGAATAACAATGGCGGAGGTTACAGCATATCGGTATCGCAAAGCTTTTCTCAGAATACGCCGATAACCGGAACGAAAGCTATTGATAAAGCGATCTGCAAAGCTTGGTTTATCCGATTTCTCAGGGCGCAGAAGCAAGGCCGACATCATGGGAACATAAGTCATGCAAAGGATGATGGCACCGACAAGAGCAGAACCGAAAACTAAGGCCATCGGTTTGAACATATCTCCTTCCTGTCCCGTGAGGGTAAGTATAGGGATAAATACAATCAAGATGATCATTTGTCCGAAAAAGGCTGTGCGCATCATTCTTCCCGAAGACCAGACAGTGATTTCATTGATTTTTCTCTGCAACTCTTTCCTCTTGAGCTTCCTAAGGGATGTAAGGTGCCTGCTTATCTGAAATACCGTAAACTCAATAATAATCACGGCCCCGTCAATGATGATACCGAAATCGATGGCTCCCAAGCTGATTAAATTAGCCGATAAATTAAAGGTATACATAATGCCAAGGGCGAACAGCAGGGAGAGGGGAATCACGGAAGCTGTTATCAAACCTGACCTCAGGCTTCCCATCAGCATGATCAGCACAAAAATTACGATCAATGCCCCCAGGGCCAGGTTTTCTGTGACTGTTCCGGTAGTTTCATCGATAAGGGTTGACCGGTCGAGGAACGGCTTCATTTCCACTCCCTCCGGTAAGGCCGATTTCACCTGTGGCAACCTTTCCTTCACATTTGAAATCACTTTGGCAGGGTTTTCCCCGCGCAACATCATGACCTTACCACCCACAGCCTCTCCTTTCCCATTATAGGTGAAAGCGCCAAAACGAGGTGCATGGCCAAACCTGACATCAGCCACATCGCCAATTTGAAGCGGTATACCATTATCGTTCTTCAGAACAATATTCCGAATATCTTCCAGTGATTGAGTCAATCCCTGGCCACGGACAAAATAAGCGCGCCGGTTCTTTTCTATATAGCTCCCACCGGTATTGGCATTGTTTTTCTTTAAGGCCTCGTAAATATCGGTAATGGTTAGGCCAAAACTCATCAGACGCTCGGGTACAACAGCAACTTCGTACTGCTTGAGGAAACCACCCATTGTATTCACCCCCACCACACCCGGAATATTAATCAATTCCTTCTTTACAATCCAATCCTGGATCTCCCGAAGATCCATTGCACTGTAAACACTGTCATATCCGGGTTTCGTTGAAAGCACATATTGATAGATCTCTCCCAGTCCGGAGGTCATCGGTCCCATGACTGGCTCTCCGGCACCGGCGGGTAATTTCGCGGAAGCGCTTTCCAGTTTTTCTTTCACCAATTGCCTGGGCTTGTACATACCCATGTCCTCTTCAAAAACAAGGGCGATATCCGACAATCCGAATTTAGATACCGAGCGGATCTCTTCCAGACCGGGCAAATTTCCCATTTCAAGCTCGATCGGATAGGTTATCAGGCGCTCGACTTCTTCTGTGGCCAGGTCAGGCGTATAGGTTGTAACCTTTACCTGGTTGTTGGTCAGGTCGGGAAGGGTATTCAACGGCAGATTGATGGCGGAATAAATCCCCCAACCGATCCAAGCCAGCATAATCATTCCGATAATGAATTTATTTCTGACGGAAAAACGTATTACAGACTGTATCATAAAATCAAGTAATGATTGTATAATAAAACATGACCGGTAAAAAGCATTACCGGATTCAACGGATAAATAAATGAATGATATGGATTAAATGAACTGGAAAGGAGGAGCCCTGGAGGATTGGTTGCTTAATATTATGGAATCATATCCTATAAGTCCATAAAAGGATTTGATAATGCCGGATTCTAAAAGGGGAACAAACCTGAATCCCTCGTTTTGTATCAAAAAGAAAGTGGCTAGGTCATCATCCCCCCGAAAGATCTGGGGATTGAAATGGCATATGTAGGAATGATGGTCATTTGTGAAATATACATTAGAATGATCATTTTTGCCGCAAATTCCTTGTTTTCTGACTTCGTTCCGGATGTGATCCGATTCATTGCCGTAATGATGTGTATGTGGAATAAAAGAATGAAGGATCAGGCTCAAACCAGCCAGATAAAAGGGAATAATCAAGCTATATGGCAATATATTTCGCATGGGTTGCAAAAATAGCATATTATCCTAAACCTGCAAATTCAAACAGGATAGTTTAATCCAAAATATCTGGATATATACTCCACCAGCACGTCAAGAGAAGTATCCCTTGGGTTGGTTATATGATAAATCCTGTTTAATTCCCCGCTTTGATAAAATCTCATGAATGCCTTTACGAAGTAATCAACTGGAATCAGGTTAATTCCGTTCTGACCATGGGTTTCCAGTTCTATTGGGAAGAAAAGCTTTCCCTGTTCACCCCGGTAAACTCCAAGATCTCGGGAGCGGTAGGCTCCGTTGTTCAGATCCTCAGTGAAAATTTTTTTAAGCAGATACAAGGTTTTGATTGGATAGTATAGTCCGTTAAAGCGAAATGTTCTTCCGTTTTCTGAATGACCGTATACGATGGAAGGACGATATATTTTCCAGGGCAAACCATGATGCTCACAGAAATTCACCATCTCATGTTCTGCCAAATATTTGGTTTCTTCGTAAACATTGGGAAATTCATCCCTTTCTGCGACCTCTTCCTTACAGGTACCATCGGCGGAGAATCCGACAAATGCAGTGCTGACCATATGGAAAGAAGAAACAGAGGCACCGGTGGCAAATGCCAGCATATTTTTCAGCGCGCACAGGTTGGAAGTTTCCACCCGACTCCTCTGCCTTTCAGAAAATGAGGTACTGGCAGCACAATGGATGACTTCTCCTGTCTGTTTCTGCAAAGATTGATAAGTAGCTTCATCCAGGCCAAACCGGGGCAACGAAATATCCGCCTCTACCACCTTAACCCAATTGGGAACTGAACCATTCAGCCCAAACCAGTTAAAAAGGTTTTCCATTCTCTGCATACCTGATTGACCTCCACTTCTCCGGATCAAAGCAACAACTTCTTTTTGCCCGCGGGCAAAAGCCTCAACCAGGTGACTGCCCAGAAAACCAGAAGCGCCTGTTACCAGCGTCTTCTTCATTTATATGGATTCTTATTGTTAAATGTGAAATCTAAAATTTAATGCTTGAATG
>CAYNPZ010000052.1:0-24762 GCA_964399175.1 uncultured Bacteroidales bacterium
AATTTATAAGTTTGAATAATATCTCTTTAATATCTTGAATCAACTCTTTTTTGTGTGCTAGTACCAAAATACCGATAGTACCTATTTATTTTCTTTCTTTTTCAAACTTAATTAATTCCTCATATATTATCAATTTTTAATAATGTTATTACCATGGTCTTTAAACTTTTCATCTCTATGAATTGTTATAACCGTAAATTTGATGTTATGAAATCTGTAATTAAATATATTGCTTTTCTGATTTTAATGTCATTTGTCGTACAGGGTTTTTCACAATCACAAAGTGATACCATGAAATATAAAGAATTAACGAAAGCGGAAGAAAGGGTTATCATACATAAGGGAACGGAACGACCTTATAGTGGGAAATATTATGATCACTACAAAGACGGGATCTACACATGTAAACGTTGTGGTGCCGAGCTATTCAGTTCAGAGGATAAATTCGACGCCAGTTGCGGATGGCCAAGCTTTGATGATGCCATAGAGGGTGCTGTCAAAAGGGTACCCGATGCAGATGGCATTCGGACGGAGATCATCTGTGCCAATTGCGGGGCACATTTGGGACATGTATTCACAGGCGAAGGATTTACACCCAAGAATACCAGGCATTGTGTGAATTCCATATCTCTTGAGTTCAATTCCGGTACGACCAGTGAAAAAGGGAAGGATAAAAAGGAATAAAAATCTGGTTATTCGGTTATTTGGCTGATTTGGAAGATCTCTTTACGATCCCGGTTTTTCCAGAAATTAAGCGATTTTTTACGCATGTCTTTCCAATAGGCTTGTGATGGAAAGGCGTAATTTTTTTTCGCTTCCTTTATTTCCGCTTGAATCCTTTTGTAATACTTGGATTTTAGCTGTATCTGTATAGCTCTGCCTTCATACCGGAACACTGCCTTGGGAAGAATGGCTTCATCCTTTATTTCAATATTTCCCTGGCCCACTGTGGTGCCACAGGATACCTGCAATCCATCATTTATACAGCTTAAAGGAGGTGTGCTGCCACAGTAAGAGGTCACAGACAGGTTACCCGGAGTGGTGCGGAAATATTCCAGCGCCCTGACGCCCATCTTTGCTCCCACAATGGAGTTTAAGCCCAGTCGGTTGTTTATTTCTTCGGTCAGCGTCACTGCGCTCCATTCCCTGATGCCGTATTTATCAATGGTCTCTTTTACCAATCCCCTGATATCGCGTCTGTAGTAGCTGGTGTCGATGGGGAAATCCTGAAAAACCGTACTTTTTAGTTGTTTGTATGATCTGAGATGCTCCAGATACCTTGCCCTGACATCCTCATCCTCCTTTAATCTGACCACATAATTTGCCGAGTCCGCACTGGTGGTATCGGTTGTAAACAGTCCGGGATAGTACAGATACATAGCGGTGAGATCATCCCACATCCTGAAGGTTCCTTCGCTGATTTTTTCCATAATGGTGTCTTTCAAATGGGAACGGTAGATTTTGCGTGCATAGGGAGTCTGAACCTGTCCGATCTCTTTGAGGAAGGATTCTGAAAATTCCGGTGCATTTTTGCCGACCATGACCCTATAAACGGGTATTTGGGTTTTAAGCAGATATTTTCCCGACATGCAATCCTTCCCATACCGGGTCCATTCCACTTCGGGCTGGCATTGGTCAAACCAGATGATTCTGCTGATCTGTTTCTTGATGGAGGGCATCATTAAAACAGCGTTGGCGATGTTTGTCAGTGGACCCGTGGAGACAATTTCCACCGGCTGTTCTTCCGCTTCAATGATTTTAACCAGGAATTCCTTAACCTCTTGGGGTTTTTCATAACTGATGGGTTCTTTACCCCAATCAGTTGCTTTCGCTAAGCCCCGCGACTCAGGTACATCGTTGTTTGTTATTATACCCTGGGAGGTTCTTATTCCTTCATGCCCGTGGTCTTTCAGCAAAGACAGGATCCTCAGATACCCTTCCTCGGGCTCCATTACCCCATCTTCGGAGGTGATGGCAAGAACTTCAGTCGACCGGGAGGAAAGCAGCAGGTTGATGGCCCTCAGGTCATCGGGAGCACAGTCGGTATCTATGATAACCCGGTGCTTTATGGATTCCTGTGTCATAGAAAACAGTGGGAGAGCGGTAAGCAGCAATATCAGCAGTGTAAATTTCTTCATGGCCAATGAGAATTGTTATGATTTAAAACGTTTCCAAAAATTCAAATATTTCCCGATATATGCGAATTACTGTTCAAACAATCCATATAAGCCGTAATAGACTTATCAATATCTGGTTATCAGACAAAATAAATAAAAATTTATTCTTATTCCTAATTTGGACAAACCAAAACCAAACAGGATGCTTTCAGGGAATTTAATGTGTTTCCGTTTTGGCTTGGTCAAATTAAAAATAAAGGTAAAAGTCACGGGTCAGGTTCTGGTATTCCTCTGTAAAGTTATGCCGTCCACCTTTTTCTATGATCAGGTAATCTTGTTTTGTTTTAAAAGTTTGCCTGCTGAATTCCATCAGCAACCGTTTCGGGCTTTTGTCCGGTGTAGGCTTTACATAGGTCTTTCTGGTACAATGAAATCCGTTTTGCTTTGCCAGTTCGATGAATTCATGACCCTCCCGGTAAGGCAGTATGATACTGAATCTGCCCTCTTCTTTCATAATCTTCAAACTTCCAAGAATTAAATCCTTCCCTGAGAGGGTTTGGGCATGCCTGGCCCGGTTGCGTTCTTCATCCGGTGAGTGCAAAGAATCCCTAAAATACGGGGGGTTGGATACAATCAGGTCAAAAGCATGGGAAGTTTGCTGAATATATTCCTGGAAAGTGATTTGACTTAAATGAATTCTTTCCGGCCACCGGGAGTTGTTTATATTTTCCACAGCCTGCTCAAAAGCCTTTGACTCCGGCTCAATGGCATGGATTTCTGCCGTAGATCGCTGAGCCATCATTAGGGCGACCAGTCCGGTACCCGTTCCGACATCCAGTATCCTTTTCGCACGTCCGATCCCGGTCCATGCGCCTAGTAACACGCCGTCAGTACCTACTTTCATGGCAGTTTTATCCTGCCAAATCGTGAATTGTTTGAACCGGAAATATGGATTGGCCAAATTCTTACTTTTTTTACAAAGATAACAATGATGATCAACACAAGAAACCTGGTGGGAAAAACCAATGTTTCCCGGAAATTCGGAAATTGGATGTACCTGTTTATAACTGGCCATCCATTCGGAGCAGGGTGGGGTGCCTTTGTGGTCGGTTAATTTATCCGTAAATTTGCGGATTAAACTTTAACCTGCATGAAACGTTCTACCTTTCATAAAATCATAACATATGATACAACGAATATTCTTTTTGCTGTCCATTGGAATTATATCATTTGGTATTACTCAAGCTCAGGAATCTGACCTCTTCATGCCCCATGAAGTGCAAGAGGCTTATGAGAAAGGCACCCGTTCCTATACCGGTGCACCGGGAAAGCATTATTTCCGGAATAAGGCAAGCTATGATATTGAAGCCCGGTTTGATCCTGAAACAGGAGTTATTGAAGGTGAGGAAACCATTCTTTACCAAAACAACAGTCCCGATACCCTGGAACATATGGTGCTCAGGATTTACATGAATATTTTCAAAAAGGGCGTCGCCAGGGACTTTAATGTCGGACCTAAAGATCTTCACGATGGTGTTGAAATTGAGAATTTAACCATCAACGGGCGTAAACTTAACAGCCCGGGAGGTCCGCAATTGAACAGCGACCGGGGCACGAATTATTTTATCCAGTTGCTTAACCCAATTTTTCCGGAGAATACGGCAAAGGTTTCCCTTGAATGGAAAGTACAACTGCCTACCGAAGTTACCATCAGAATGGGAAGATATGGGAAATCCAACTGGCTGGTGGCCTATTGGTATCCCCGAATAGCCGTATATAATGATATAAGGGGATGGGATACCCATCCGTTTACCGGATCAGCCGAATTTAACAATGATTTCTGTGATTATAACGTTGAGCTTACCATTCCCGGAGAAAATATGGTTTGGGCCACCGGTGAGCTTCAGAATCCCGGCATGCATTATAAGAATGAGGTTCTAAACAGAATAGAACAGGCAAGGGAGACCGATGATGTGGTTTCTGTTGTCAGACAGGAAGACCTTGATAACAACAGGGTTTTAAAAGATAAAAAAGAACACACATGGCATTTTGTTGCAGAGGAAGTGCCTGACTTTGCTTTTGCCACCAGCAGCAATTATGTCTGGGACGGAACCAGTGTGGAGGTTGATCCGGAAACCGGGAGAAGAACGTTTGTCAGTGCGGTTTACGACACAGGTTCTTCCTGTTTCGATCAGGTGGCTGAGATTGGACGTAAGACCATTGATTTGTTTTCCCGGGAAATCATGGGTGCAGCTTTCCCCTGGCCCAAACTAACCGTTTTTAACGGGAGCGGGGGGATGGAATTTCCCATGCTGATCAACGACGGAGAAATAGCGGATTATAAAGAAACGGTCCATCTTACGGCCCATGAGATCGGCCACAATTATTTCCCATTTTACGTGATGACCAATGAATCGTATTATGCTTTTATGGATGAGGGCCTGATCACCTTTCTGCCTCGCCTGGTGGAACAATCGATCATAGAGGATTACAATCCCTTTCCTGATCTGATTGACCAATACGAACGACAAGCAGGCAACTTCAGGGAAGTACCTCTGATGGTTAAAAGCTATATCATCAGCGATTATTCTTCTTACAGGCTACATGCCTACCGACGTCCCGCCACAGCCTTTTATCTTTTAAGGAGATATCTGGGTGAGGAAGATTTTCACCGGGCCCTGAAAAGGTATGTTCAGAGGTGGGCCAAAAAGTACCCCACTCCCTATGACTTCTTTTTCACCTTCGAAGATGTATTGAATAAGGATCTTACCTGGTTCTGGGAATCCTGGTTCTTCGGATTCGGCTATCCCGACCTGGCTTTGGGCGAAGTGGAGCAAACCGAAAATGGTGCCATGGTGAATATAAAAAAGAAAGGGAAATTTCCTGTTCCTGTCCGTGTGGAGGTGACCTTTGAAAACGGTGAAAGCAGGGTGTATAACAAACCGATTGATGTTTGGAAAGACGGACGCACCAACCTTCAGATCAGCATTGAAGGCAGTAAAGACATCAGGTCCGTCCGCCTGGGAAGTGACCAAATCCCGGATACGGATCAGGAAAACAATAAGGTGATGGTGAATTAGATCAAGTACCAAATTACAAATAACAAATAAATTCCAAGTTCCAAAAGCCAATGACCAAAACAGCAGTAGGCTGGTAAGTGACTGACTTTTCGTTTTGGTCATTAAATGTTAGAAAATTAGATATTATTTGTAATTTGGTATTTGTAGCTTGGTGCTTTTCTGTGGTCATATATTTGACCCACTATAATCAAGATTCAATTAAATTTGAATTTTAAAATCCTTCAAAAGCCCCTAGTCCGAAAAGAGCAAAATCATATTTGACCGGATCATTGGTATCGAACTGCCGTAGGTTGGTGGTAAGCTCCAGAACAGCTTTCCAGTCGTTTTGTTTTCTTTTTAGCAGCCCCAGCTTACGGGCTACATTACCGGTATGTATATCCAGGGGGATGTAGAGGGCTTTTGCAGGAATACCTTCCCAAATCCCAAAGTCAATGCCCTGCTTGTCATTTCTGACCATCCATCTAAGAAACATGTTCAATCGCTTGGCAGAGGCGTTTTTGTTTATATCTGCCACATGCTTTCGGGTTCTTTCAGGGTGAGGGATTTCAAAAAATATTTTGCGGAATTCGGCCAGGGCGGCTTCCAGGGATCCTTCCCTGTGGTATGCCGTTTCAAAGATATGCCGGAGACCCCCGTGTTTCCGGTAGATGTTTTTCAGGGCACGCAGGAAGTAGATGCAATCGTCCCCGTTAAAGGTCCGGTGTTTGAAATTCCTGAAATATTCGAGATCCGAACTATCCGCTTGCATAATGAAATCAAGGGGACTATAACCCATTAAACCCAGCAGCCTCTGCATGTTATTGATAATGGTTTTTCGCTGCCCCCAGGCGATGGTGGCGGTAATGAAACCCGCAATCTCAATATCCTCAGGCTCTTCAAATGCTTTGGGGATTTTTATCGGGTCTGAGGTGATGAACCGTTCACAGTTGTATTGATGGTGCTTCTCTTCCAGAAAGTCCAGAAGATCGGTCTGTTGAATGGGTGTGTCCATAATAGAAGGTTTAATGGCTTTTTATAGGATCTTCCCGTCTTTCATCTCCAGTTTTCTGTCGGCCTTGTCGGCCAGATCGTGATCGTGCGTGACAATGACAATGGAAGGATTGTATTTGTCCCTTAAAGAGAAAAACAGATTGTGAAGCTCTTCCTTGTTTTGGGTGTCCAGGTTTCCTGATGGTTCATCCGCCAGTATAACCGTTGGGTCATTGATCAGTGCCCTGGCTACCGCTACTCTCTGCAATTCTCCGCCTGAAAGCTCATTGGGCCGATGGTCAAGACGGTCTTCCATCTTCAGGAATCTAAGTATCTCTTTGGCCTTTTCTTCGGCTTCTGCCTTAGGAGTCCTTCCTATGAATGCCGGTATACAAACATTCTCCAGGGCAGTGAATTCCGGAAGGAGGTGATGAAACTGAAATACAAAACCAATCTGTTTGTTGCGGAAATTGGCAATATGCTTATCTTTTAAGGAATTGATGTTTCGGTTGTCATAGATAATTTTTCCTGTGTCGGGTCTGCTCAATGTGCCCACGATCTGCAGCAGTGTTGTTTTGCCTGCCCCGCTGGGTCCGACGATGGAAACAATTTCACCTTTATCGATCTGAAGGTCTATGCCTTTAAGTACTTGCAGATCACCAAACGATTTGGTAATGTTGTTGGCCTGTATCATAATTGGTCTTACCCTTGTTTGAACGGATAAAATTAAAAAATATTGGGAGTTTATTGTATACAATGTCTGGATTATATAATCTATTTGTAAATCAATATGATATACTCATACAGAAGGACAAGCTCCATATCTGTTTAATTCAGTAATAACCATAAAGTTCTGAAAATAGAAAATTATGTATTATATTTACGCTTTTTCTCTTTGAAAGGTCCGTTTTAAAAGGGATACAGATATGGAAATACTTATAAACAGCATCATTGTTGTAGTTTGTATATTGGTCCTGGCCAAAGGTTCTTCCTGGCTGGTGGATTCAGCAGTTGTCATTGCCCATTGGCTGGGTATTCCTACTTTGGTGATCGGTCTTACCGTAGTGGCCTTTGGCACATCCGCCCCCGAGTTTGGAGTTACCCTGCTTTCAGGTTTTAAAGGTATGGGTGATATTTCAGTGGGTAACATCGTTGGTTCCAATATCTTTAATCTGGGTTTTATCCTTGGTGGAGTTGCGGTGGTACGAAGCCTGAATGCCGATAAAGCCTCAGTATTCCGGGATGGCGCCTTCCTGCTGCTTGGTACTGTTTTGCTCACCATTTTTATCTGGGATTTATCCATTAGCAAAAACGCAGGATTTGTGCTTTTTTCCCTTCTTATCATTTATCTTTTATATCTTTTCTTAAAGAAACAGCCCGTGGAAGAAGTTTCTCCCGACAGGAGGGATGCCCGCTGGTACGATTTTGTGATGTTTCTTGTGGGCCTCGGCATGATTGTGGGAGGAGCCCATTTTCTTGTAGAATCCTCTGTAGAGATTGCCGAGATGATGGGATTATCCCAATGGGTTATTGGTGTTACTATTGTTGCCCTGGGAACTTCTGCTCCTGAGCTGGCCATTTCCCTTACGGCTGCTGTAAAAGGGCATCATGGCATTTCGGTTGGAAATCTTTTGGGCAGCGATATATTCAATATGTTTGGAGTGCTGGGATTGACCGCCATATTAAAAGATCTCTCCGTAGAGCCCGGGGTTCACTCAAACATGCTTGTTTTAGTGGGGATGGTGTTGTTGGTATGCATTTTCATGTGGACCAAATGGCGCATCACCCGCCTGGAAGGTCTGATTTTGATCATTATTGGCCTTGCCCGCTGGTTTTATAGCTTCTACTTCGGCACGTAAAGCGGCTTTGTTATTGATTCTCTTTATTTGAAGAGGAATCTTGCCGGGTTGATCCTTCTCCCGTTTGGTCCTCATTTTCCGGATAGTCTTGCTGTTCCGGTGCATCGTCGCGCTGCATGTCCGGGTCTTTCTCGTCTTTATCCTGATCACCGGTTGATTCGTCAGTATATTCTTCATTATCGCTGTAAGGACCGGTGGGTTCTTCGTAAACATCTTCTTCCGTTGTTTCGGAATCGCTGTCCGACGGGGTATCTGTAGCGGTATTGCTTTCGCTGTCGTTATCCCTGTCGGTATCATTCCCGGATTGATCATCATCCTTGAAATAGTTGTCTGCCACGTCATCAAAGCGCGTACTTTCTTCCAGATCACTTTTTATGCTTTTGATGTCTTTCTGGATGTCCTGGGTCTGCTCATCAAACTCGCTCTTGATGTCATTGGTGGCCTTTTTAAATTCGTTCATGCCTTTGCCTAGCCCACGGGCTATTTCCGGAAGCTTGTTGGCTCCAAACAGGAGCAATACGGCAAAAAGGATAATGAATATTTCTGAGCCGCTTATGAATAGATCGGTAAAAATCATATGAGTTTCTATTTATTCTTTTCTATTAACGCAAATATATATCAACTTCTTTTATAAAAAAAACCCTGAAATTCATATCAGGGCTTTTTTTTCTTTAACTTTCGTTATTTCTTGCTCTTAGCCGTATTTTTTTTACCGGCTTTCTCAGGTTGTTTCTTCGGTTGTTGTTTCCCTTTTTGTGGCTGTTTGCCCGGCTGTTTTTTCTTTTGTTTTCCCTTCTGGGGCGGTGTTTTTACCTTTTTGTGTACGGTGTCATATACAACCGGGGAAGCAATAAACAGGGAAGAATAGGTACCTACAATCACACCGACCAGCAGGGCAAACACAAAACCACGTATCACTTCACCTCCGAACAAGAAGATTGTCAGCAACACAACGAAAGTTGAAAGTGAAGTACTGAACGTACGGCTTAAAGTGCTGTTTAATGCCGTGTTGATGATGTTGAACCGGTCTCTCTTCGGGTAAAGTCCGACATACTCACGCACCCTGTCGAAAACAACCACCGTGTCGTTGATGGAGTAACCTACTACCGTAAGAATGGCTGCAATGAAGGCCTGATCAATCTCCATCGAGAAAGGCATGATATCGTAAAACAGGGAAAATATACCCAGGATAATAATAACATCATGAACCAGGGCTGTCAGCGCGCCGAGTCCATACTGCCAGTTCCGGAACCTGCCGAAAATATACAGGAAGGTGATCAACAGGGCAAATGCAACGGCCCATACTGCCTGAACCCTGATGTCATAGGCAACGGTCGGCCCGACCTTCAGCTCACTCTTGATGTTATCGGTGGTAAACTCTTCGAAAGAAGTTTCTTTATCCAGAAATGGCTGAAGGCCGGTATAAAGCCTTTGAACCACTTCTTCGTCAACTTCTCTGCCTTGCTCGCCAACTCTGTATTGGGTGGTGAGTTTGATCTGGTTGTCGCCGCCAAAGGTTTTTACTTTGGGAGCCTGACCAAGCTCATCTGTCAGGTTGTCCTGTATATCAACCGTATTGACCGGCTGATCAAACCGAACCACGTAAGAGCGCCCACCTGTAAAATCCACTCCTTCGTTCAGCCCTCTTGTTGCGAGAGATACCAAACTGATCAGGATCAAAACGGAAGAAACCGCATAAAATGCTTTTCTTCTGGGAAGGAAAGGGAATTTGGCATTCCGGAATGCCCCTTCCGTTAGTTTGGTGGAATAGGTAATGGGCTTGTTTTTTTCCAGATACCATTCAAAGATTAGTCTTGTAATGAAAATTGCCGTGAACAGGGATGTTAGAATACCAATCAGCAAGGTGGTAGCGAAACCTTTGATCGGACCTGTTCCGAATATGTAAAGGATCAGAGCGGTAAGGAATGTAGTTACGTTGGCGTCGATGATGGCCGAATAGGCATTTCTATAACCGTCCTTCACAGCCAGCTTGACACCTTTGCCTGCCCGCAGTTCTTCACGAATTCTGTCGTATATCAGTACATTGGCATCCACTGACATACCGATGGTAAGGATGATACCGGCTATACCTGGTAAGGTCAGCGTAGCACCGAGTGAGGCCAATATTCCAAAAATAAAGAACATGTTGGCCAGCAAGGCGATATCGGAGACCAATCCTGCCTTTCGGCTATAGTAGAATAACATATAAAGCATCACCACAATGAAGGCGATGAAAAATGAGGTCAAACCTGATTGGATGGATTCCTCCCCCAGAGAAGGTCCCACGGTTTGACTTTGTATGATCTCTGCCCTGGCAGGTAGTTTACCCGATTTAAGCACATTGGCAAGGTCTTTGGCTTCCTGTACTGTAAAATCGCCGGTAATGGACGACTGCCCGCCCTTAATCTCATTTTGAACCCGGGGAGCGGAGTATATCAATCCGTCCAGCACAATGGCGATGAATTCATTCACATTGTTTTTGGTCATCCTGGCCCATGTCTTGGCGCCTTCGGTGTTCATCGACATGGAAACCTGTGCGTTGGCCTGATTTCTTCCAAACTGGGACCGTGCATCTGTTACAACCTCGCCGGTCAGGGGTGCGTTGCCCTCACGTCCGGTAATTTTCAGTGCATATAGCGGATAATATTCACCAGATTCTGCACCTTGATACGGATTGACACCCCAGTGGAATTCCATGTCCCTTGGGAATACCGACTGGACTTTGTCCATCCGGAGGTAATCGTTTACATCAGAAGTATCTGTGAAATGGGCAACGCCAATAACCGGTCCCTGCATGAGTTGATTGTTACGAGGATTGACCATTGGTTGAAGCACCTGGAAAAGCGGGTATTGTTCGGACATCTGCTGTTGGGTGGCGGAGGTATCCAACTGGCTGGTATCCTGCTCTTCAATTTGTTGCAACAGCGATTCCTCAGCGGCTGTATCCTGAGCGGCAGCCTCTTCTTCCTGCTGCGGAGAAGGTTGTTGTGCCATCATTTCTTCTAAATCTCCTTCCTGCACGGTATCCTGCTGCAGTTTTTCCCGGGCTTTATTGATTTGCCTGATCTTTTCATTGGCCTGCTGTAGATATTGATATACCTGGGGGTTTTCGTAGGTTTCCCAGAATTCCAGGCTTGCCGTAGTCTGTAACAGGTCTTTGACTCTTTCCTGGTCTTTCACCCCGGGCAATTCTACCAATATCCTTCCCGTGGTTTCCAGTTTCTGAATGTTCGGCTGTACAACCCCGAACCGGTCAATACGGGTTCTCAGAATATTGAATGTATTGTCGATAGCCGATTGTGTTTCCTCCCGAAGCACATTCAATACTTCCTGGTTGGATGAATTGTAGTCTATTTGATCCCGAAGTTCGTAGGTATTGAATATGGCTGCCAGACGGGCATTGGGTGCTAATTCTTCAAATGCCCTGCCAAATAAGGTGATAAAATCTTCCTGGCTTTGTTCCTGCATTTGATTGGCCCGTTGCAGCGCCTTTCTGAAAACAGTATCCTGGCTGTTATTGGACAGTGATCTTATGATGTCCTCAACCTGTACTTCCAAAATGACATTCATTCCTCCCTTGAGGTCAAGCCCCAGGTTGATTTCGCGCTGCTGACATTCACGAAATGTATATTGTCGGAATCCGAGGAAGTTGTAAACTTCTTCGTTGGCCATGGAATCAAGGTATGCTTGTTCTTTTACAAGATCGCCCTGCGCATATTCTTCTGCATCATTCTTGACACTTGTGGTTACCACTGTGAATGACAGATAGTAGATGCAAATTAATGTCAGCAAAATCGCTACTAATCTGATGGCTCCTTTGATCTGCATTGCTAAGGTTGTTTTTTAAATTCAACGTGTTATATGAAATTATCGTGCAAAGATATATATTTTTTTTAGAATGGCAGAACGCAATTTGATTTGATGCCCCTGGTAATAAAAAAATATTTCATCAGTGTTGACATTTGGTTATGAAATAAACAAATAAATACATATTTGATTGATTTGCCTTATAAAGAACAAGGGGTATTGTTATAAAAATAATAGTATTTTCAGAAATACCCCTGAAAATTTTTGGGTAATTTCATAAAATATTTACTTTTGCCCTATTGATATATATGGATCAAGGGGTGGCTTACACGGGCGGTTGGTTATAGGCCTTATTTCAACGGAAATTTCCCCTGAGTTCTCAATTTTAAAATGAATTTTTATCTCATGAGTTTGCAAAAGTCATTTTAAAATTTTTTATTCGTAGTCATCTTAAGGATAATTTTTTTATCATTCGTGTACCTGAATAAATATATGTCTAATCAAACCAAAAAGGTGTAATTAAAAACTAGCTCTATGAGAAAACTAACCTTGATTTTAACATTTTTGCTGTTTGCCGGGTTGACGGCATCGGCACAAATGCAGATTTCGGGAACGGTGACCAATGCAGAGACAGGGGAACCGATCCCAGGTGTTTCGGTGGTTGTACAAAGTCAGACAACCATTGGAACGACAACAGACATGGATGGCAGCTATTCGCTTGAAGTGCCGTCCGATGCAGAAACTTTGGTTTTTAGCTTCGTAGGAATGCAAACCAAAGAAGTGCCCATCAACGGAAGAACTACGATTAATGTGGAAATGCAGCCTGAGGTGGAAGAGATGGAAGAAGTGGTGGTTACCGCTTTGGGTATAAGCCGCGAAAGAAAATCCCTGGGTTATTCGGTTCAGGATGTCCAGTCTGATGAACTGAGCGATGTTCCTCAGGACAACGTGCTGAACAGCTTGAAGGGTAAAGTATCCGGTGTAGACATTACCAGAGCTAGTGGCGCTATTGGAGCTTCCACCCGCATTACGGTTCGTGGTAACAGTTCATTCAGTAACAACCAGCCGCTTTTTGTAGTAGACGGCACACCCATCAGCAACTATTCCAATGGAGCAAGCCAGTGGGGAGGCGCTGATTATGGGAATGCCATGATGGACATCAGTCCACAGGATATTGAAAGTATTTCTATCCTGAAGGGGGCCAGCGCTACCGCATTATATGGTAGCCGAGCGGCTAATGGTGTAGTTCTGATTACCACCAAGAGTGGCCAGGAAGAAGGAGGGCTGGGAATATCCTACAATTATTCTGTTGGATTCAGCAACCCCTATGTGATTCCAAATTATCAGAACAAATATGGGCAGGGATTCAATGGTAGTGAATATCTGGCCAGAGGTGCAATCGCCGAAGATTTAGGAATGAATCCTGATAATGTAAATCTTCACGGAGAACAACAGGATGCATACAATGAATATGCAATCAATAATTCCTTTGCTTACGGAGATGGTAATCCTGGCGGTGCAGGGACGCTGGATTATGTTGACGAGAGTTGGGGTCCAAGATTGGATATGGGTCTTGAGATTCCGCAATTCACCAGCCCTTATGAAATGGTGGATGGAACACCGGTATATCAACCTACCCGATGGGTTTCTCATCCCAACAACGTGGAGAAATTTTTCAGAACCGGTATCAATCAATCTCACAACCTTAGCATAACCGGTTCAAGGGAAAATCTGAGCGGTAGATTGTCAGTTACCCAGGATGAAAACCAAGGTACTGTACCGAATACCGATCTGAGTAAGACTTCGGTCAGCCTTTCCACAACACTTAATTTGAACGACCGTTTTACGGCACAGGCAAAAGCCAATTATGTCAAGAACCATAGTGACAACCTGCCGGGTCAGGGTTATTCTGCTTCCAATATTATGCAGTCTCTTGGATCATGGTTTGGCCGACAGGTTGCCATGGAGCCGCTCCAGGAAAATTGGGATGAAATGAATCCTTGGGGATTGCCATACAACTGGACCCGCTATTATCACGACAATCCTTACTGGACGGTGCATAAAAAGCCGTATCCCAGAACCCGGGATCGTTTTTACGGAAATATCGAATTGAAGTATCAGTTAACGGATTGGTTGAATATTGCCGGAAGAGCTGGTACGGATTATTTCCATCAATGGAGAAGCCATACCATCGCCAACATGTCTAATGAGAATAAAACTGAAGGCGGTGAATTTTGGGAATATTACAGATCACAGAGAGAGACCAATGCCGACGTAATCCTTAACTTTAACAAGGAACTGACTGATAATATCACGGTTGACGGATTGGTTGGGGGTCACTATCGTCACTATAAACACAGAACCAGTGGTGTGAATACCGATGCCCTTACCATACCCAACTTTTTCCATGTATCCAACGTACAGGGTACACCTCAGCCCAGCATGGGTTATCGGGAAAGAGAAGCCAATGGCGTTTACGGGCAACTGAACTTCTCTTATGGAGAATGGTTGTTCCTAGGTGGTACTGCCAGAAATGACTGGAGTTCAACACTCCCTCCGGATAACTGGAGCTATTTCTATCCCTCCGGTAATCTGGGCATCGTATTCTCAGAATTCATTGACAGCGATGTTATGTCATTCGGTAAATTCCGGAGCAGCTATTCTGTAGTTGGTAGAGCTACCAATCCTTATCAGCTTTATAACAACTTTCATTCCGGCGGAACAGCTTATGAAGGGGTATCCCTTTACAGATATGCCCATACGCTGGCAAACAGAAATCTGAAGCCGGAAAAAACAAATGCACTGGAAGTTGGCTTAAATCTTAAGTTTTTCAACAATCGTCTTGGATTTGATATAAGTTATTATGACCGAAAAACTACAAATCAGATCATGGCGGTTGACCTTGTTTCTTCCTCAGGATTTAACAGACGTCGAATTAACGCCGGGGAAATTGAAAATGAAGGTGTGGAAGTTCATGCCTATGGAGATATATTTAAATCCCAGAGAGGATTCAACTGGAGAGTTAGCCTGAATTGGTCCAAGAACCAGAATACGGTGAATAAGCTTTATAAGGATCTTGAATCCTATCAGATCAACAGTTCATGGGGTGGGGTTACCACCGAAGCCCGTCCCGGCAAACCCCTTGGTGTTATTCGAGCAACCGGATTCAAACGCGATGACCAGGACAGAATCATTGTAAATGAAAATTGTCTGCCCAAGCCTACCGCTTCACCGATCAATGTAGGACAATTCACTCCTGACTGGACTGGTGGCATCACCAATACCTTCAGGTATAACAACTGGAATCTGTCCGTTATGTTTGACGGCCGCAAAGGAGGTGACATCTTCTCTGTAACTAAGATGTTCGGACTTTATGCAGGAGTACTGGATGAAACAGCAGCAGGCGATACAAGACGCAAGGGTCTGGTTGCAGGTCAGGATGTGATAACGGATGAAACCTTTGTAAAAGAGAATGGCGAGATCAACGACATTAAGGTTGCTCCCCAGGATTTTTGGGCCCGGTTCTATAATCTGAAGGAGCACAGTGTAGTTGACGGTTCATACATTAAGCTGAGAGAGGTTACGTTGGGTTATACTTTCCCACAATCCATGATCCAGCAAACAGGTTTCCTCCAGAATCTGAGAATATCAGCTTATGCAAGCAATGTTGCCTTGTTATATACACATCCGAGCAACGACATTGTGATCGATCCGGAAACCGGGTACGGTACCAATATTCAGGGTAGGGGTCTTGAACAATATCAGATTCCACCGAACCGGACCTTTGGATTTAAGATATCAACTCAATTTTAAGAAAAGTAATGAATCTTTATTTAAAAACAACAGCTATGAAAAAATATATCTTAAGTATATTAGTGATAACGGGCTTTATTCTGGGGAGCGTTTCCTGCACAGAAGACTGGAAGGAGATGAACCAGAATCCGAACGTTCCGGGTAAAGCGCCGACAACCAATATTCTATCCAATACATTGGTCGATTTTTCAAATAATTTCTATGATGACTGGCAGGATATGAACAACTTTATGAGTTATGCCGGTCATGTCACCAAGATCCAGTATGTTGACGCGGCCCGATATGAATACAGGGAGAGTGTGGTGAACAGTTCGTGGACCGATTATTACAACCTTCTGATGGACCTGAAGAAGATGAAGAAAATAGCCAAGGAAGAAGGTAAAAGAAAAACCTGGGCCGTAGCCGAGACTTTTTCCGTATTCCTTTGGCATTTCATGACCGACATGTGGAAATCCATTCCATATTCGGAAGCATTAAAAGCCGAAGAAGGGACTAATAATCCGGCTTATGACAGTCAGCAGGCGATATACAATGATCTCTTCACCCGTTTGGAAGAAGCCAATAAAAGATTCAACGAGCCGGTGAATCAGGCCAATCCTGAAAAATTAGGGAGCGGTGATCTCATTTATGATGGCAGTTTTGCAAAATGGCAAAAATTCTGTAATTCGCTCAGGCTTCGTTTTGCTATGAGAATTTCGGAGGTTTCTCCGGATAAAGCCAAATCACAGGCAGAAACAATTCTGAGCAATTCTTCACAGTATCCCATTTTCAATTCTGGCAGTGATCGTGCCTTCCTGCAATGGTCCGGAAGTAAACCCCACCAGGAGCCATGGTATGAAATTTCACTGTCTCGTGACGACCATGGCATGGCTGAAACATTGGTGGATACACTTAAAGCACTGAATGATCCTAGACTTCCGATTTATGCCGATACCATTAGTGGCGGACGTTATGTAGGACTGGTTGAAGGAGCTGCCAAAGGAAGCTTCTCTACCGATACCATTTCCCGGCTGGGTGATATCTACCGGGATGATCCGGCTGGGTTCAGTCCATTCATGAGGTATTCCGAAACCATGTTTAATGTGGCCGAGGCAGCAGTGAAGGGATGGAATACGGGCGGAATATCCGCTCAGGAGGCATACGAAGCAGGAATAGAAGCTTCTATGCAGCAGAACTGGGAAGGGGTGGTTAGTTATTATGGAGGTAAAGGTAATGTACCCCCTAAGAGTGTGATCAGTGAAGGTGATATCAATAATTACATGTCCCAATCACGTGTAGCTTGGGATCCGAACAATACCCCGCAAGAGAAGCTGCATAAGATCTATAAGCAAAAGTGGATCTCCTTGTTCAAACAAGGTAGGGAAGCCTGGACATTGTCCCGCAGAACCGACTTCCCAGCCATAGATGCAGCTCCGGGTTCACCCTTCCCTGGTCACAACCGACAACCTTTCAGGTATCCTTATCCCACCCAGGAAAAGAACCTGAATTCCCAAAACATCAGCAAGGTATTGGAAGGCATCGAGGATCATTACTGGGGTCAGCAAATGTGGTGGGATACAAGAGATGGCGTCGAATAAAATATAATATTATATTTTATAGAAAAAAGGACTGAGCAGGCTCAGTCCTTTTTTTAATGGGATTATAATCATGTTTGATTGGTCTTGTAAATTCCTGTAGTCAGAATATATTGATTAAAGCAGGTCATTATAATACCGGAATACTCTGGCCAGATCTTTTTCATTCTCCAGATTTAAGTTGTTGTTTTCTATATAGTTTTTTACTTTATCCTGCTTTTTAGTCAGAAGCTGGAATAGCCTCCGTTCTTTGGGCTTGATTTTTTTCAGAAGCTTCGCATCTTTTTGGATATAGTAAGATTGCCCGTGTACAAATTTGTAATTTTTATCGCCCACCATCAATGCCTCATTATAATCAGGATCTTTTAATTTGCATTGAGGGTTTTTAAACAGACTTACCTTTCCATCCACCAGTAACTCCATGAAAGTGGTGTCCACCTGATTTTTCAGCAGAAACCTTTTCTTTTCATAAGGCACATAATGTAAAGCTTGCTCCTCGTTATAAGCAATTTTTTTAATTGCGCCCGGCTTGCTAATCACTCTATTTTTACCAGCGTCTGCAAATTCAATTTGATCCCTCCATACATTATAGTTGAATGTAAAATTTCTCACCACTTTGTTGCCCTCTATAAACAATTGTCCTGTTTTATTTTTATCCCATAAATAAGGGGAACCTTCGATTTTTGATGCCGGAACTTCCAAGCCGCTGCCTGCTTCAACGGTTATCATATAACTGCCGGGCGAATTGATGTATACCCGTTCCGGAGCCTGTGAAGTATCACTTTGAGCAAAGGTGATGAAGGATGAACCCGAAATAAAAAGTAAGAATAAGCATAATTTTTTCATGGCACTAAAATGGGTTTTTATAAAAAAAGCAAATGTATTTTGGTATAACATTGATCTGTTAATTAAACATTAAAATAATGTAACTTATTGTTTTTAAAAGGTTTTTTGGGATCAACTTGCTATATTCATCTGCTGAAGATCTCTTTAGACCTCCTTATGGTGATAGCACCCAACTAGAAAATGCAGATTCTATCCCAGTTGGTGAGTTTGGAGTTCACACCACCTCCGGTAAAACAGCTCCACGCAATGAAATTTTTAAGCTTCCGATTTGCAAAAGTCATTTTGAAATTGTTTTTTCGTATTTTGAATATGAGCCCTAACTCTTAATTTTAGAAAACGCTTAATATTTATTTATGTCTAATCAAACCAAAGATGTTTTTGGTGTAATTAAAAACTAACTCTATGAGAAAACTAACCTTGATTTTAACATTTTTGTTGTTTGCCGGATTGACGGCATCGGCACAGATGCAGATTACGGGAACGGTCACCAATTCAGAGACAGGGGAGCCGATTCCCGGGGTTTCAATAGTTGTCCAGAGTCAGACAACCATTGGAACGACAACTGACATGGATGGTCAATACTCGCTTGAAGTGCCGTCCGATGCAGAAACTTTGGTATTCAGCTTCGTGGGTATGCAAACCCGGGAAGTGTCCATTAACGGCAGAACCACGATTGATGTGGAAATGCAGCCCTCTGTTCAGGAAATGGAAGAGGTTGTTGTTATGGGGTATAACGAAGTTAGAAAGAGTCAGATCACAGGGTCTTCAGTACAGGTGGACAATGAACAGATCGAAGACATACCTGTGGAAGACGTTACCCGCAGTTTACAGGGTGAGGTTGCCGGTGTTAATATTCGGACCAACTCTGGAACACCTGGTGCAATGCAGGACATACGAATTCGGGGACAGGGCTCTATCAATGCCAGTAACCAGCCTCTGATCGTTATTGATGGCGTTCCTGTTAATACGGGGAACCAAAATTTAAGCGGAGCCTATACCTCATTAAGTAAGTTGTCTGCATTGAACAGCGGAGACATTGAGTCTTTCACCGTACTAAAAGATGCCTCAGCTACTGCCGCTTATGGAGCGCGGGGCTCGAACGGGGTGATCGTAATTGAAACCAAAGACGGACAGGAAAATCAACCGGTGCAGTTTAATCTGAAGACATCCTATGGTTTTCAGAATAATGCCGTGGATGGTCACGATTTTCTGAGTGGCGAACAACGGTTTACACTTTATAAGGAAGCAATTCACAATACTTTTGGAGTGGAGGAAGAAAATGCATGGGATGTTGCCAAAGGCAACGATTTGGTTGGAGTAGGTCAATTTCAGCAATGGATCGATAATGGCCGTCCGGAAATTTCTTGGAAAGAGGCCGTTAAAAATGAGAATGCACCCCTCGCTTCAGTCAATCTTTCGGCAAGAGGTGGAACGGATGTTTCTTCCTTTTATGCCTCTCTTGGCTATAATGGCTCTGAAGCCACGGTGGTCGGAGCTGAATTTGAGAGAATTTCCGGAATGATCAATTATACGAGAGATTTCCGGGAAAATTTGACATTCGATACCAAGCTCAATATTGTGAACACCAAACAAAATCCCATTATAGAGCAGGCCGCTTACTATTCAAACCCTCACAGTGCTCCGCATTTTATGCCGAATGTTTATGAGCCCAGAAATGAAGACGGAACACCGAATATAGACATTCCGCCTCTCGTGTATAATCCGCTTTACCTGGTGAAGCATGACATCAATTACAATGAGATGTCCAATTTCAATGGATACACCAATTTAAACTGGGCCATCACCGATAACTTGAATTTTGAAACCCGTTTAAGCGGGGATTACTCGGTGACCAACACTTTTGGCTTTGGTAACAGAAATTATGGAGATTATGTGGATCAAAACGGTAATGTGAGTGATGAGCTTGCCCGAACCTTTAACTTTGTGATCCAGAACCGGTTGAACTATACTTTCTCCCTGCAGGAATCCCACAACTTTGATTTTACTGCAGTTCAGGAATATCAAAGGAATAAGGACCGGACTTTATGGGGTTACGGGGAGAATTTCCCCGCCGATGGGTTAATCCATCTGGATAATGCACCTGCCAATCAGGAAACAGGAGGTAATTTCTATGATTGGATGAATGCCTCCTACCTGGGCATGATGAATTACAATTATCAGGGAAGATACGTGGTTAACCTGACTATGAGAAGGGAAGGCTCTTCCAGGTTTGCTGAGAACAAAAGGTTTGGTACCTTCTGGTCTGCCGGACTTGCCTGGAACGTAACCGAAGAAGGATTTATGGAGGGGGTGGATTTCCTGAGCAATCTCAAGCTGAGGGGATCTTACGGGACAAGCGGTAACAGTTCAATAGGTCTGAATAATTACCAGCCTTTACTGGCCTTTGATGCAAAATATGAAGAGAAAGGGGCCTTCTATCCCCAACAGATTGGTAATACAGCTTTAACCTGGGAAAAAAACAGAAACCTGGATGCCGGCTTAGACTTTGGATTATTTGAAGGGGCTGTCACAGGTTCGTTTTCTTATTATAATCGAGAAACCTACGATTTGATCCAGAATGTTCCTTTATCTGCAACCACAGGTTTTGATAACTTCACGAAAAATGTGGGAGCAATGGTCAATAAAGGAATTGAAGCCGAACTGGACTGGAACATTATTCGGTCAGAAGATTTCAACTGGAGAATCGGTGGTCACTTTTCAACCATCAATAATGAAGTTACGGAATTGGCGCAAGATCCGGCAGGAGGTAACCTGAATATCCAGGATTATGACCAGAAAACTGCTGTCGGTCATCCGGTTGAAGGATGGTTTATCAGGAAATGGGCCGGTGTGGATCCCGAAACCGGGGAAGCTACCTGGTATCTTAACGGAAAAGACGGAGAAACGACTACCAATTACTACGAAGCAGAGAAGAACTGGCAGGGCGGAAACCACATGCCTACTTACTCCGGAGGTTTTTCAACCCATCTGGATTATCATGGAATCTACCTGGATGTTAATGTGATGTTTTCCGGAGGAAATAAGATCAGAGAGCGGTGGACGGAATATTATTTTAATTCCGGATTTTATCCCATTGCTGTCTTACAGGGAGTTGAAGGCCTGATGGATAGATGGCAGGAACCGGGTGATCAGACGGATGTGCCCAAGCAGGTTTACGGAAGTGACAACTCGGCAGAAGCCAGTTCCAGGTTCCTGCACGAAGGAGATTTTGTTAGAGTGAAAGGCATTACACTGGGATATAATCTGCCTGAAAGCCTCTATTCCAGAGTCGGATTGGAAGGGGTAAGAATCTACGCAAGGGCATCCAACTATTTTACCTGGGTAAAAGACGATAACCTGAAACATGATCCTGAGGTCAGGGCTGCGGGAGTAACCCGGCTAACCACGCCTCCGACTAAGTCACTTACATTTGGTTTAAATTTAAATTTTTAAAGATATGAGAAGGAAAATCATTTTTTCAATATTAATAGCTGCACTCCTCATAGGTGGTCTCAATTCCTGTAATGAGGAGTCGCTGGATCCTACGTTAAAACAGGAAAAGGACATCAATAAAAGCCTCAATTCTGCCGAAGATATGGCAGGTGTTTTAAGGGGCACCTACAACAGAATCACCTCTACCTTTTATTATGGCAGAGATTATATCATTTTCGCAGAAGTCATGTCGGACAATTGCTTTGCCAATACCACTTCAGGAAGATTCCAGGAACCTGCGGATATGGACATAGGGCCTTCCGTTGGTTATGCTGAAGATACCTGGGAGCAGATCTATGCGGTGATTTCCGAGGCCAATATCATCCTGAACAAGGATAAAGAGGAGATTGAAGGAGAATCCTCTACAATCGATAACATATATGGACAAGCTTATGCCATCCGAGCTTTGGCCCATTTCGACCTGTTGAAGCTCTATGGTCAGCAGCATGTGGATGGAAATGATATGGGTGTGCCCCTCGTTGATAATTTTGCCAGTGACATCAGTGGCTTCTCCGAAGAGGACCGTCATCCGAACAGAGCCTCTGTTAGTGAGGTAAAGACTAAAATTTATGATGATTTTTCCAAAGCAATGAACCATCTGGCTGGAACCTCATACCCCTATGCTGATGCCGGTTACCATTATATCGGTGAACATGCAGCCCGTGCATTGCGTTCCCGTGCAGCCTTATATTTTGGCGACTGGGATCAGGTGATCTCTGATTGCGAGGCGATCATCAGTTCAGGAGAATACACCATTGTAGACGGCGATAATTATGTGGATTACTGGGCTGAGGGTGGAGGCCCGAACAGCATCTGGGAGCTGGCTTATACCAATACCGACAACAACAATATAAATGGCTTGGCTTATATGTATCGAGGAGGTTCTTATGGAGATGCCGAAGTGGCCCAAAATCTTCCGTCGGCCTTTGATTCCAGTGATGTCCGTCTTATCGGGGAGTTGACCCAGAGCAATGGAGAAACTGTCAATATGATTGGTTATGGTGCGTTTACTCCGGATAAACTCCGTAACAACGGTAAATATCCGGATATCGTTAATTTTGCTGATAATGTGGTGATGGTTAGGTATGAGGAAGTGATCCTGAACTACGCGGAAGCCCTCGCTAAAGCAGGAGAATCAGGAATAGATGGGGATGCATTGGATTACCTGAATATGATCCCGGAAAACCGGTGGCTTGGCTCTGATTATTATTCGGAAGCCACAGAAGATAATATTCTGCTGGAAAGAAGGAGAGAATTGTGTTTTGAAGGATTCCGGTATCATGATCTTGTGCGGACAGGTCGCAATATACCAAGTACTGAGGAAAATGACGGTTATACCCATGGCGAGATTCCATACGGGAATTACCATTTGGCTTTCCCGATCCCGCAAGGTGAAATGGAGTCCAATAAGAATATTACCCAAAACGAGGGATATTAAAAACAACTAACTCATCTGTTTTGAAACAAAAGGGGTTGTCCTTTCAAAGAGGTCAGCCCCTTTTTTTGATTCATCTAACATTTGGTGCTCAGTAAAGATTTTTTTATTTTATTTTATGGTTACATGCCAAGTTTTGTTTCCCAATAAAAGAATCATTCGTTAGATTAAAAACTCCAGGCTTATGAGAAAATACATCGTTTTTGCCGTTTTATGTGTTCTGACAGGATCGGTTTACAGCCAGGAAGTGAACATTGTAACCAGAAAAAACGAAGGCATCTTTAATCTCACACAGGTCGGTTATTTGCCGGGAATGGGCAACATTTCCTACGACGGTGAGCTGCGCGTCAACCAGTCGCAGGCCTACAGGATCCGAACCCTATTCGGGTATTTCATTACACCGCGTTTTTCGGTTGCCCTGGGCGCCGGAGCAGATGCCTATCAAAATCCTTCATACAATACGCTGCCCGTTTTCGCAGATGTTCGTGCCTACCTGCATGATGCAAGAAGTTCGCCCTATTTGTTCATTGATCTGGGCAGATCGTTTGCCATCGCCTCCGAATTTGAAGAGGGCATGTACCTCAATGCCGGTGCCGGGTTTAAATACTTTGTCTCCGAACAGGTTTGCCTCAATACCGAAATCGGTTACAATTACCAGCGCATGAACGCAGAAAGGCTTTACGTCAGTGATCTCTGGAATGTTGGGTTTAAAGAGATCGTCCCCTCCAACTTCAAGGCTTTATCGATCAACGTCGGGATCATCTTTGAGCTGTGGGCCATCCGTAAGCCGGCGACCGACCTGACGGAGGATTAGTAATGAGTAGTGAGTAGTGATGAGTAGTGAGTGTGAGTTGTTTTTATACAAAATTTTTCTCAGGATGGTTAAGCATTGAGATTAGTTTTTTTCTTATTTCGTCATAACTTTCCATTATCTTCTTATACTCTTCTTGATTAGTATACTCACACACCCAAATTACTCCACACTCTTTATTCCCTCACTTATCACTTCAGTCAACTCACAAGCTCCTCATTACTCACTACTCCCCACTCACTACTCATCACTCACTACTCATCACTCACTACTCACTACTAATTTGGTCTTTCAGTATCGTCTCCGTTCTACCCTTCCTCCCGGTCCGGTATTTCCTGATCATAAATTTCGGCACCGGATCATAGCCGTGCGTTCCCCAGGGATGACAGCGCGAAAGCCGGTTTATGCCCAGCAAAAATCCCCTGCCGGGGCCATGCCGGTGAACAGCTTCTATCATATACTGGGAACACGTGGGCACATGCCTGCAGGATGACATGGTAATGGGGGAGATCACCCACCGGTAAAACCAGACAAAGCCCAGCACAAAATATTTGAAGAATTGCCGGATCAGCCAAACCATTGTTTTCATATCACAAAGATAACTCAAATTGTCTGGGGGTTATTATATTTAGGGGTAAGAGGCAAAGGCCGGAAAACGAGAGGAAAATAGCAGAAATGCATGGTTAAATTGTAACATTGTCAAATTGAATTATTCGTTTTACCCGATTGCTATTCGACGCTTCGGGATCCGTGAGGAGTCGGATGCCCGAAGGGCTTAGGTTCAACAGTAAACTTCGGGATTTGCCTACTGTACTTTGGATCGGGTCAACCTGACGGCGTCTTTAGGACCCGTCAGGGTTTAGTAACTTAGCGGCAGGGATTCCCGCCCGCAGCCCCTTTCTCCTTAAGGGGTATTAGGCCTTTAGAATAACAAAGGTTTGGTTCCAGGGGAAATTTTA
>CAYNPZ010000053.1:0-24654 GCA_964399175.1 uncultured Bacteroidales bacterium
AACTGAAACGCATCTGTCAGTAGTTGGAAAACTAAAGCCTGTAAGGGATACAGGCTTTTTATAATTTTTCCACTCCAGTTTATTCATCCATTTCCGGTTCCTCTTCTTCGGGTTCACTTCGTCTGCCCAGGGATACAATCTTGCGGGCGTTATCGTACATGGTATAGAATCTGGGTTCACTTGCTTTGTATGATACCATAAGATTATCTATCTGGTTTTTCAGGAGCTCGTCGGCCTGATGAAACAGGTTCGCGAGTTCTGATGTGGCTGCTGCCCTGGTGGTCACGGCATCTCTTGGCTTGGAAAGGATGTCGGCGTAATCATCAATTTTTTTCTGGAGTTGCCGGAGGTCTTCCGGGGTTTTACCAAAGTCTCCGAGCTCGGAAATAACGTTTAGGGCAACATCATGAATATTCTGGCAGATATCCTTCAGCACAGTATCGCGTGAGTTCCGGAGGTCGCTGGGGCTATAACTAACCTTATCTTTCAGCTCAAAGTAAAGAAATAATTTCAAAAAATCCAGTTTATTTGGTGACAAAAATTTACATTTTTTGAAAAAAATTTCGGGAAGGCATGATCAGTACAATTCCGGTGGGCGACAGGGACGTGAATAGATTGGAAAAACTGGAAAGTGGGACGAAAAATTGGATTTGTTAATTGTTATGTGGGAATTAAAATCAAATTGCTCTCCTATAGGGGTGCTAAGAAGCTAACTAACTAGTAGTTCGTCTATAAATTAGAAATTCTGGTAAATAAAGCACCAAATAACAAATTTCAAATTACAAATAAATTCTAAAATCCAATACTAGAAATTCAAAACAATATAGTATGCTGTTGATTTTAAATGTTTTGAATTTTGACATTTGAAAATTGTAGATTATTTGATATTTGGTTTTTGATATTTGTTATTTTAGGTTTTCACTTTTCCTTAACTTTATGGACAGACACTAAATAGTTTATTATTTGTGAAGTATCATTCATGTTCAATCCGCTTTACCCAAAAATACAATTATTCTGGAAATTTTCACCAGAATCGAACTCATTTTGCCATTACCTATAACGTTTGTCTTTGTCGTATTATTGATTTATCCACAGTCCCATGCGTTATAACCTTACGCAACAAAAAGAGTCGGCAATTTGTAAAGTTTTATGCCTGAAAAAACATGAAAAGCGGATAAAACTGTTTATTTTTGTCCTTATGGCTGGGCATTCGGTTTCTGATCATATAAAAAATGCAATTTGATAATAACGTTTTAACCAACAACCAATGAACAAACTAAAGTACATCAACCTGATTCTGGTTTTCTTCCTTATTGCCTGTGGAACCGTACCTTTTTCAGGAAGAAAACAGTTCACCGCAATCCCTTCGGTCCAGATGATATCCCTGGCAGAAGATAATTATGCACAGGTTTTGCGGGACAATGAGCTTTCCGACAATCAACAATACAACAATCAGGTAAAAAGGGTAGGTGACCGGATATCTTCTGCAGTGGAAGAATATTTCAGAAATAAAGGCCAGGAGAAAATTCTAAAGAACTACCAATGGGAATTTCATGTGCTCAAATCGGAAGAAAAGAATGCCTGGTGCATGCCCGGAGGAAAAATTGCCTTTTATGAAGGCATCATGCCCATATGTCGGGATGATAACGGCATAGCTGTTGTTATGGCACATGAAATAGCCCACGCGATTGCCAGACATGGCAATGAGCGAATGTCCCAGCAACTGGCTGTACAAATGGGCGGTATGCTGTTGTCAGAAGCGCTTGAAGAAGAAGAGGAAACCACCAGACAACTGGCAATGGCTGCATTTGGCGCAGGCTCCCAGTTAGGAATTCTTCTTCCGTATAGCAGAACACATGAGAAAGAAGCGGATGAACTGGGTTTGTATTTTATGGCGATGGCCAATTATGATCCGAGAGGTGCACCGGAGTTCTGGAAAAGGATGCAGGCTGAAGGAGGGTCGGGGCCACCTGAGTTCCTGTCTACTCACCCTCACCCTGAAAATAGAATAAAGAACATGGAAGAACACATGCAGGAGGCTTTAAAATATTACGAGGAAAAGTAGTTTTTATGGAATGTTTAATTTAATAAAGCATCAAAAAACAAATTCCAAATTACAAATAAATTCCAATAATCAATTTCAAATGACCCAAACATTCCAGGCTAAGGTCTTTATAAATCTCAAATCGGTCCCGGCGCACTGCCCTCGGGCTTTTGGCTGGTCGCCCCTGCCTGCTGCAGGCAGGCTTTCAGGGCTAAGAAGCAGTTTGGTTCAGATCTTCCGGGAAGTTTGGAATTTCGGGAATTGCAATTTGGAATTTATTTGGGATTTGATGCTTGGTGCTTGAAATTTTGTCACACTATAGGATCATTGCAGACGTTTCTTCGCTTGCAGTTTTTGCAATATGTACCCATCCATACACGGTCAAACTGGTTCATAATGGCTTCGATGAGTTCGGGATCGGTGGTCACGATGCCTGATTCAAAGTTGCGGGTATTGTTGCTTTTTATTCCCAGGCCTGCCCCGGTGAGATTGGCCGAGCCGGTATAAGCCAGATGACCATCCACCACAATGTGTTTAAAGTGAACCCTCGGACAAAGCTGACGCTCCATATTTTCCCATAACAAAGGATAATTGTCAAAGCTGTTCCTGAAGTTAACGCCCGGTTCTTTGGCATGTAACAGGCGAATGGCCACTTTCCTTTTTACCAGCTCGTCAAGCACCTTCAGAAAAGACTGAACGGAACCTTTATGGTGTACATGCAGGTCTTTCAAATCAGCGGTACCGATCCACACAAAGGAGTTAGCCTGCATAACAGGTTCAATGACCTGTTTGTATAGCTGTTCGTTCGTTACAAGACGAGTGCTCATGAATCTGTTAAAAATCGTATTTATCGTTCTTTTCGGCTGTTTCCCAGCAAATATCCAATGGGTTCAAGACCGGCACTGTTCCTGGAAATAATCTGAAATATCGCAAACAAGGGAACAAACAAAACCATACCGGCTATGCCCCAGACCGCACCACCTGCTACTACTGCGATAATTACCACCAATGGGTTCAGCTTCACTTCTTTTCCTATAATAAGCGGTTCCAGCACGTAACTTTCCAACAGTTGTATGGTAATAATGACAACCATGAACAACAAAACCTTATGCAGACCGGCGAAGAAAATAAAAGAAACCACGATGGGGAGCAAACCGCTGACGAAAGGTCCAAAGTAAGGAACTATCGTGATCAACGTACCGAAAATGATTAACAAACCTGCATAAGGCAGATCAAATATCGAGAAAGTGATGTAATACATGATTGCCAGCAGGATCATCACCTGTGCCCGTCCCCATAAATAGCGAAAGGCTACTTTACTGATTTTATTAAGTACTTCTTGAGAATCATTCCTTTTTTCTTCAGGAATGTACATCATGATAAATTCATAGATTTTTCCCCTGAATAACAAAAGCAAAATTACATAAAGCAATACCAATAAAAGACCAAATAAGGCATTTATTATATTACCGGCAAATTGTGTCACCCGGTTTTCAATGGTATTCAATAACTGATCTGATCTATCTTTTAAATAAATGGCCTGATCTTCAAGAGAAATACTTGTTACGGAAGCAATCTGATCCCTGATATTATTGATAAATGACAGCAATTCATTTCTGAAAGAAGAAATCTCTGACACGAAACTGTTCATTTGATATACAAAGAGGAATAAAATGGCTCCCACTACAATAAAAACTACCAGGGTGCTGATAACTGAAGCAATGACGCGGTTTATCCCTATAGATTCCAAAAAATTACAAAAGGGAGTCATCAAAAAAGCCAGTAGAATTCCAAAAAGCAATGGAATTAAGAAGGGTGCTCCAAAATGTAAAATGGCAAATATCAATATGATAAAGAAAAGTATTGTGTTAATTTTTTTTAGTCTATGCATCGTATTTGTCTATTTTAAGGCGCCGTTCATATTCGTTCCATTTCACTCAAAAATATAATTATTTTGGAACTTTATCACTGCACTTGGGCCTCATTTTTTCAAACCCTGCAATACATCAGAGAGAAAGGAAAGAACAATAAAAGAAGAAAGAAAAGGAGGGAAGAGATTTTAACTTTTCCCTGGTTTTGAAAGCAATTATAAAAAGGGAACTGAATGCCATATGGCACCCAATTCCCCCAAATTCTGTACAAAATCATCAAAAGTTATTGATCCTTATGGTTTGCCAAAGTTGGCTATCGCAACATCAATTGTCCCTAAATCTACACTACTGGTACTCCCGTTAAAAAATACAACTTTTACGTGATCCGGTGAGGAGACATAAGCAGTCATGGTCAATCCTTGCAAATCAACCTCTACTGAAGGAAGAATGATGTCATTCATTTCCACTCCTTCAATAGGGAACTCGCGTACTGATTGATCACCCGAGTTTATAACGCCTAAATTTATCGTCCCAACACCTGTCCCGGGTCCCGTTTCCTGCTTTGCTGCTGTAATGGTAATGGTATTGTTCGTTGAATCTACAGAAAGACTCGTTCTTGCTCCAGCTCTTAATTTATAGAGCTTAGATTTACCTTCCCCTTCTATATTGGTCATCACCATGGCACTATCGCTCACCATTAAGGTATCAAGTGAATTCATGCCCTGACCAATCAGAATGGCTCCTTCAGGCACAGAACCTCTGCCTGTTCCTCCATTTTCAACAGGGAGCGTATCGGTCACCTTTTCCTTCAGGTTTATTGTTTCATTTGCTATATCTTCGTTTACTAAGGAGCCATCAAGTATGGTACGTGAATCCACTGATCCGGTATCTATATCTTCGTTCTGAATGGTTTGATTGAGAATTTTTTCTGTTGTAATGGCATTATCAGCAATATTGTCTGTATAGAAAGAATAGGGTACAGACATAAATTGTTGGTTGCTTACTAAGCGGTAATTCCCATCATTTTCTATTGATATTTCCACTTTTAACCACTGATCGGCATCAATCCAGGGAATATCATTTAAATGGGAATACTCACCTCCTGTTTGTTCTCCTTTGCCAATGGTTAAAGAGAATAACCCATGCTGGTTTGTCAGGGTTGTATGAGTTTCCTGGTATAAAACGTCTCCATCTTCCCCTTTCTGGATGGTAAATCGAACCCCTATCTTTTTTTCATATAGGGGTTTGCCTTCCATATCCATACCAACAATCTCTTTGCCATCTTCGTTTATTGCAACGGCCTGGTAATTTATACCATGCAGATCGCCTATATTCTGTCCTGATATATGCCCAAAAGTAGCAAATAACAGTATAATTATTAATAATGTTTCTATAAAGGTTTTCATAAGTCTGGATTTTTAAATTTTTATTCTTCTCCCTGTTCAGTTATAGTAAATGAAAGACCAAGTGTTAGTGCATATCCTAAATTGGTAGCCTCCTGATCATTTTCACCCGCCTCTATATTTTGCAAACCCATCAAATATTCAAATTCTGTATATACGGAGATATAATCAGAAGCTGTAATTCTAATGCCTGGTGTAATAAGAAGACCATAATCCTGTTTGGATATCCTACCGGTATTCATCAGATCATAGTTTATATTTTCTCTTGTAGGGTCATTAATTCGCTGGTTAGCTTTCAGCAGCGTTGCATAGTAACCAGAAATACCCAAATATGGATTCAGCCTACCAAGTTCAAACATATAACCCATTCCCAATTCTCCCTGGGCATACTGAAAATCCCAACGAAGATTGGTGTTGTCGATATTCATTGTTGCGCCTGCATTTCGCATACCGACGCCTGCATCAAAATAGAGGTTTAAATCCAGAAAATGTGTATAGCCAACATTATAAGCACCTGAATAAATTGGTGAATAAGAATTATCAACATCATTTGAACTACTTGTAAATTCAAAGGAAGTCATCTGCTGCGAAGCATCAATAGTTATGCCTGTTTGGGCATTGGCCTGATTTGAACAAATAAGTATTCCTAAGAATAACAATAAAAGGAAATTATATACAGTTTTATTCATAACATCTATTATTTTGATATTAATATTTTTGTCGTATAATGAGTGTCCGTTGACTCATCAAATAATAAAATTATATAAGGTCCGCTAATCCAGTCACTGCAATTAATCGAAGCTGAAGAGACAGAAGATATTTTTTTCCTTAGAATTCTTTTACCTTGCATATTAACAACCTGCAAAAATCCCCGTTCAAATTCTGTGACGATATGTATCTTATCATGCGCAGGATTGGGATATATTTTCAGATTATGATAATCTTCGTTCAATGATTTTTTATCTTCCAAATCATTTTGAGCGTTTTTAAGGATACCAAAGTAACTTGACTGTTGAAAGCCTGGATTAATCAGTATGTCAGCGTCATTATATACAACTGTTGAGTAGGGCTGACCTATGGTTTGGCTAAAATCTCTTCCATTTATGGTACCTCCTGCACCATAGCTTCCAATGGACTGTCTTGATATAGTTTGTGCTTTAGCCATATTAGAAAGAAGAAAGAGGAAAGCCAATAAAAAAAGATATCGTTTGGTTTTCATATATTAGTATATTTAAATTAAATAGGCATTTTCAACTCTCATATAAATGGTTCTCCAACTGTTTATAGCTGGAGAACCATTTCTTAAATGGGTTATTTGACCTAAATTCAATTTCCTATGAAAAATTAAAATGAAGAAGTATCCGGTGAATATTCACTGCTATTTCGTGGTCCGTTCAGGAAATTATCAATAGCAGTATTTAAACCTTGCATTGCCTGTTTGGGTGTAATGTCTAAAGCAAACTGCAAGGCTGCATCGCCGCTTTTTCCATCAAATGCACCATCGCTAAAATCTTTTGCCATATCATTAATAAGGTCTGGCAAATCACCAGGACTAAGCTCATTTGATAACATCAATTCTGATAACCCTGCTTGTACAGCTCCATAATCCAATTCCGGCTGCTCTGCATCAACACTTTCTTTACTAGAAAGATCGGCAGGAACAGTGCTGCTAATATCTATGCCATTCAGCCCGAAAGCTTCTCCTACTTTACCATTGGCATTTTCGATCGCTTTGGCAAGACCTTCAGAAGCATGCTCGTCAATATGTTTTGCCGCAATTGTGGTAAGTGCTGTTACACCTACAGATTTATTACCATCTGCAAGAATGATGTTTCTGAATTCAACATCTTCAGCAGAAACCGTTTCTCCTGAAGCTTCATCGGTATAACTTCCACCCGAAACTACAATTTCGACACCTCCTCTGTAATCAAGGGTTAAATTGAATTGACCATCGCTGTTTGTAGTAGCCGTAGTCAGTAATTCACCCCTTAAATCATCTTCATTGAAAGCATAAACTTCCACTTCGGCATTTGAAATCGCACCTTTCACGGCACTACCCGTTAAAGACATTTCACCTGCTTCCTCTTCTTCTGTACACATCCAAAGAAAGGAAGCAAGCATAACAATTGTTAAAATTCCAGCTAATTTTCTCATAATTTTAATATTTTTTAAATTAAACTTGCTTAAGGATACGGGGAAGGAACAAAATGGATTTATAAACAGGGGCTTTAAAAGTACGAATAGATCAATTCGAACTAAATTATCAGGAACCTAACCCCGACTTAGGTGAAATTAAATTTGTACACGCATTTTATATTCATAACATTAATGCGTGAACCCCTCATAAGAGAAAATAATGAAGTTTAGCTTGTAAAACGATTTGGATGCCACTTATATCAGAGACGTTACCCGCCTTTTTAATTCAATTATGAGATAATCATGGTTCAAAAAATTAAGAAACAGGGGTATCCTTCAAAAATTCCTTGGGAGTAGTGCCTTTAACTTTCTTAAAAGCTCCATAAAATGATGACTTTGACTTAAAGCCAACTTTGTTTGCCATACCTTCAATTGAGAGATTAACAAGTTGACCTTCTTTATACATTTTGATAAACTCATCAATTCGGAATTTATTTGTAAAATGATAGAAATTTTGACCGTTATATTCATTAATTACCTGGGAAATATATTGCCGGTTCGTATCTAACTTCTGTGCCATTGTTGATAACCGTAAATTGGGATCCAAGAATTTTTTATCGTTGAGCATATAATCCTCAACTTTCTTAATAAGCTTTTTCTTCTCATTTTCAGATAATGAAGAATATGAATATCTGGAATTTTTTTCCTGAGAATTATTAAGGAATTTCTGACTTTCGATCAGTGCATTATAGTGTTTATGGACGTAATTTACACTGTTTGTTCCAATAAGTATTGCTATAAAAAGAATGTAGGCAAAATTAAAGGTCTCGCTTTTAATAAAAAGGGATATTACAAAAAATGAGGTAAATACCAACAATACTTCCGTGGCCCATTTAAGATTTATCCCTTTTTCATAAGAAAACTCTTCTTTAATTTTCCTCTTTAGTCCGTATATCTCGTAAATATTCAAAGCAACATAAAAAAATGCCTGAATGATAACCAGCAATGGGTAAAGTGTTGTATTTAAATATAAAAAAGCTGATTGCCAACCATCGCTTTTATCTAAAACTTTATTTTCGATTAATATTGAATAACTTACCTGATAGTCAAGTACAGACATAATAACTAAGTTTGATACCAATAAGCTTATTGGCAATATGAAATGAATCCATTGCTTTTTTTGTAATTTACTCCTTGTCAATCTCTTAATAAACAAATAAAAAAGCACTGACAATAAAGCATATAAAGGAAACAAAAATGCAGAAGTGGGTATATAAATCTTGTAGGCTTTCAAATGGTACAAAAAGACAATGATATAGGTGATAAAATAAGCAAATTCGTAAAAACCTAGAATCTTAACTGCAGGTCTTTTTTTCTCCCTGATAAAAATTATTGTAAATATGAAAGCCTGAAATATTATGGCAAATACTAAAAACAGGTTGATATTTTGCAATAAAATGTTCATATTTTGCTTAAAGCCCACTCTAAAAAGGCACCGAAATGGAATATTAATTAAAAATAAGATTTATTATAAATAAATGACAGCAAATTAAAACTCGCTAAAAAAATTCTGTATATTAACGAGTTATGAACAAGAGTCATTTTTTATTTTTTGTGTTTTACGTAATTTTTTTTCTAAAGTTAAGAAATTTGTAAACAAACAAAGTTTCATCCGGGAGCATCTTTTATGCATTTTCCATTTCAGGAGTTAAACAACTTCCCGTTGCGAAAATCATATTAAGTTCTTATATTTAACCCCTTCAAAATCATAAGCCGATGTTAAAGGAAAATTTTATAGAATATCTGGAAAACAGTATCACGCAGAACTGGAAGCTGCCCGCTTTCAGTGATTACAAGGGTAGCACCTATTATTACAAGGATGTGGCGAGGAAAATTGCCAGGATCCACATCATGTTTGAACAATGCGAAGTGAGGAAGGGTGACAAGATTGCCCTGCTGGGCAAGAACTCGGCCAACTGGGCCATGACTTATCTGGCTGCAATCACCTATGGTTCCATTGTGGTTCCTATACTTCCGGATTTCCATCCCGATGACATGCACCACATCATCAACCATTCCGATTCGGTGACCCTGTTTGTGGAAGACAATATCTGGGAAAACCTGGATGAATCAAATATGCCTGCCCTGAGAGCCGCGATTTCACTTAAAGATTTCGGTATACTGAGCGAGGCAAACAAGGAAAATGTTCAGGAAGTCTATAACAATCTGAAGCACCTCTATACCCAGCGATATGGCAATGACGGTGTGGATGTCAACCAGTTTCAGCTGGAGACCATTTCCAATGAAGAGGTGGGCGTGCTCAATTATACCAGCGGAACCACGGGTTTCTCCAAAGGGGTGATACTGCCCCTGAACAGCCTTGCGGCCAATATTCGCTTTGCTTTAAAGAACATGCCCCTGAATCCGGGTGATAACATGGTATCATTCCTGCCGCTGGCCCATACTTACGGCTGTGCATTTCAGTTTCTCTGGCCCTTCACCATCGGCTGCCACATCCATTTCCTGACACGCACTCCTTCGCCAAAAATCATTACCACCGCTTTCAAGGAAATCAAGCCTACGCTGGTCATTGCCGTTCCTCTTATTCTAGAAAAAATCTACAAGAAACAGATTCTGCCAACCATTACCAAAAAATCGATGAAGGCGCTGATGAGCCTTCCGCTGGTCAATAAATCCATATATCAAAAGATCAACAAGAAACTCACGGAAGCTTTCGGCGGTAATTTCCATGAAGTAGCGATCGGAGGTGCGCCATTGAACGCGGATGTGGAAAAATTTCTCAGAAAGGTCAAATTCCCGCTTTCGGTGGGTTATGGTATGACAGAATGCGGACCCTTGATTAGTTATGCCAACTGGGACAAGACAAAAACAGGATCATCCGGCAAGCTGGTGGATACGCTTGAAGTGAAGATCGACTCCAGTGATCCGTACAATGAGGTTGGTGAAATACTTGTAAGGGGAGAAAACCTGATGTATGGATACTATAAAAACGAAGAGGACACCAACAATGCGCTGGATGAAGAGGGTTGGCTGCACACAGGCGATCTTGGGGTAATCGACAAGGACAATTTCATTTTTATCAAAGGCAGAAGTAAAAGCGTTATATTGGGCCCCTCCGGAGAAAATATCTATCCCGAAGAAATTGAGTCTAAGCTGAACAATCTCCCTTATGTTCAGGAGTCGCTGGTGCTGGAAAAAGACAACAAGCTGGTGGCGCTTGTTTATCCCGATTACGAAAAAGCCGACCAGGAGGAGATCCATACGGAAGCTCAGCTGGAAGAAATCATGAAAGAGAACAGGAAAGCGCTCAATGAAAGTCTTCCAAAATTCAAGCAAATATCGGGAATAAAGCTTTATCCGACTGAATTTGAAAAAACGCCGAAAAGAAGCATCCGCAGATTTTTATATACCATTGAAGAATGAAGCGAATAGCCATAATTGTTGCCGGCGGCACCGGAACAAGGATGGAATCCCGGATTCCCAAACAGTTTCTTAAGATTCGGAACGAGGTCGTTTTAATGAAAACCATCCGTACGTTTCATGAATTTGATCAAACCATGGATCTTCTCATTGGTCTTCCCGCCACCGAGATGGCAACATGGAAAAGGCTCTGCAAGGAAGAAAATTTTCATATCCCGCACCAGTTGACCAAAGGAGGCGCTACCCGTTTTCATACCATAAAAAATGCCCTGGAATACATCTCTTATCCTTCCGTAGTTGCAGTGCATGACGGTGTAAGGCCCCTGGTTAATCAAACAACCATACAAAGGGCATTTGAAAAAGCGGAGGCCTTGGGTAATGCCATCCCGGTGACCGAGATACATGAATCCCTACGGCTGGTCACAGCATCAGAAAACAAAGCAGTACCAAGAAAATATTACAGGCTTGTGCAGACGCCCCAGGTGTTTAAAAGTGATATTCTGCTTAATGCCTATCAGCAGGAATATGATCCCGATTTTACGGATGATGCTTCAGTTGTGGAGAAAACAGGTGTATCCATCCGTACGGTGAAAGGCAACCCGGAGAATATCAAAATAACGACAAAGAAGGATCTGGCAGTGGCGGAGACGTTACTTCAGTTTTTGGAAAAGTAAATTGTTTTATCTAATCCCCGGGTGAAGCACCCTGCCAGCCAATAGGCAGGAAAATTACAAATCACAAAAAACAAATAACAAACAATATCCAAATATCAATTATCAAAATTCAAAACTTCCAAGCTTATGGTCATACAGACTTTAGCCTGGAATGTTTGGGTCATTTGAAATTGGTTATTGCCTGCCTGCCGGCAAGGCAGGGAATTCCCCGCCTGCCGTCGGGGCAGGTGTTTGATATCCGTCAGTGGCCGGACAAGTTTTGGTGCTTGTAATTTGGAATTTAAGGTTTTTAAACTCATTCTTTAATGTTCAAACCACATCTTCATAAACACTACCAACCCTACTTTTTCGCATGGAAAACCAGTAAAGGTACATTGGTATGGAAAAGGAGCTTCTTCTCGATCCCCGGATTGAAGATCTTCTCGATGATGTTGCGTTTATGGGTAACCAGCGAGAGGATATCAATATTATTTTGTTCGATAAACTCCTGTATGCCTTTCAGTTTATCCTCTTTTAAAATCAGATCACATTCAAAATGCTGTTCTTTGTACTCTTCCTGAATATGGTTTTTGAGACCATCCATCTTTACCTGGTCCCACTCATTGGTTTCCGGTGAAGTAATGTGAACACAATACAAACGTACACTGAAGGGGCTGATGATGTTCATCAGCTTGCGGATGGCATCAAAGTCGGAATCGTCAAAATCGGTTACATACATGATGTTGATATTACTTATCCCCTTATATTCCGAGGCCTCGGGGATAGCCAATACAGGTACCGGCGCTTTCTCAATGATCTTTCTGGTGACCCCGCCCATAAGATCCGTTGATTTTTCTCCTTTGCCGCGCGTACCGATGATGATCACATCAGGATTGTAGCCTTCGGCCTGTATAAGGATCTCTTCGTGAGATATACCACGAACCAGGGCATAGTCCAATGTAATGTTTTTGATCTCCTGCTGATCGATCCAGTCCTTAATTTCCTGATAGAATTTCTCCATCTGTTCCTTTGCCCGCAGTTCAATATCTCTTATGATCTCATCCATATTGACCTGATAATAATAGGTATCTGTCATGGGCATGGAGTTGACGATCGGATTGTAATAGACATGAAGCAGCTTGACATTGGCGTTCAACTTTTCAGCCAATCCGATGGCATACCGGCAGGCATTTTTGGAATATTTTGAAAAGTCGACCGGGACCAAAATACGCTGTACCTTTTTGGATTCCGTGTTTTCCCGGCGTTCGGCTTCCCGGTATTCTTCACTGACCTTTTCCACAATTCTCAGTGCCGCTTCCATATCGTCCTCATGAACCCTCACCTCTACACCGCCGGGAACGGCTGAGTGCACAAGGTTTACATTTTTAAGGTAACATTCAATGCCCTCAGCATTCAGGCGGCTTTTCAACACCTGTGCTCTTGAATAGTTATGTACCGCGATGGTTACGATTCTGTCGCTCATAATGATTGATATTTTTATGACTTCTCTTCCTCAAAGACACCAAATTTATTCACAAGTTTTTCCACGAACGGGTAAACCTCGCCGGGCACTTTCTTCAGGAGTGTGTTGAAATCCGGCTTAGTTTTCCTGATTGTTCCCATATTGTGAACATCCTCTGAAGGTGCTGGATTTGAACACTGGCCCACATAAGGCAGCATTATCCAGTTGACATCCGACTCCTTGAAGAGCCCCAGGATTTCGTAAGCAATAAGCAGCAATTTGCCGCGGTTGAAACTTTCTTGATTCATCAGTTTTTTCACCTGGTTCTTTACCCATTCGTTGGATATCTGGTATTTGACCATGTCAATCTTGCTGAAAGCAGTTCCCAGAAGATTGCTGCGATAATCGGTAAAATTTTCAAAATAATCGGCAAGCTCAGGGTCGGGTGGATATTCTTCCCATTTTTCTGCCAGATATTCCAGCATATACAATGCTACAACATGATCAATCAGTTCAATAAACCAGTTATCGATACGGGGATCACAGTATATTCTGCAAAATTCCTGAGCAGACTGAAAGGCTACCTGATTATAAAATATATCCGTGATATTAAGTCCGATTTTATAAAAATCCCGCCCGAGTGGCCAATATAAGGTAGGTCCGCCTTCCTGATCATTAATCAGATAGATGGGTTTGTAACCAAGAGGTGGACCTTCAGGAATCAACCTCACAAATTCGTCTAAAATATCATTGACAACCAGTGCGGCCTTTTCATTTGATTCCCTGCTTTCCATTAACTCGTAATTAACAATCCATTTCATAATGAAATTATATTTATAGTCATTTATATTTTAAACGCTTATATTGAAAATTCTTCAAAAGTATATCCTGCTGAAATTACAAAAAAATTCAAAACCGTGCAAATCTTTAATATTTATGCGGGGTCAAAAGGTATTGGGATATTTATTATACTATAAACTGTATTATAGGATCAAAAATTGTAATTTTGCACAGATTCAAAAAAGAAACGAAAATATGGAAAGAACCAACACGCCAATCAGGGAATTATTGAAAAGCGAGGAAGTAAACAGGGAAGTCATTGTTAAGGGTTGGGTAAGAACCCGGCGAGGAAAGAAAAACGTTAATTTCATTGCTCTCAATGACGGTTCCACCATTCATAATATTCAGATTGTTGTGGAAGTAGATAAGTTTGATCCCGAGATGCTTAAAGCCATTAATACGGGAGCGAGCATTGGCGTAAAGGGAAAACTGGTGGAATCCATGGGCAAAGGCCAGAATGTGGAAATTCAGGCTGAGGACATCACGCTATATGGAAAAGCGAATCCCGAGGAATACCCGCTTCAGAAGAAAGGACATTCCCTTGAATTTTTAAGGGAGATCGCTCACCTGAGGTTCCGTACCAACACCTTTGGCGCGGTTACACGCTTAAGGCATGCCATGTCATTTGCCATTCACAAATATTTTAACGACAATGGGTTTTATTATCTGCACACCCCCATCATAACGGGTTCAGATGCGGAGGGTGCCGGCGAAATGTTCAAAGTCACCACGCTGGATCTTAAAAACCCTCCAATGAATGGCGACAACAGCATTGACTTCAGCGAGGATTTTTTCGGGAAAGAAACCAACCTTACGGTTTCAGGGCAGCTGGAAGCCGAATTGGGCGCTTTGGCTTTGTCTAAAGTTTACACATTCGGTCCTACTTTCCGTGCGGAAAATTCCAATACACCCAGACATCTGGCAGAATTCTGGATGATAGAGCCTGAAATGGCCTTCTATGACAATGAGGACAACATGGATCTGACGGAAGATTTTACCAGATACCTGGTGAAATATGCACTGGAGCATTGTTACGACGATCTGGAATTCCTCAACAAGATGTACGATGATCAACTTATTGAACGTTTGAAATTTGTAGAACAAAATACCTACAAAAGAATAACCTATACAGAAGCCATCGAAATTCTTGAAAACGCTGATCAAAAATGGGAGTTCCCCGTAGAATGGGGAGTAGATCTTCAGGCAGAGCATGAAAAATACCTGGTGGAAAAACATTTCGAAAGACCGGTTATTGTCACGGATTATCCCAAAGAGATCAAGGCCTTTTATATGAAGCAGAACGATGATGGAAAGACCGTGAGGGCTCTGGATCTGCTTTTCCCGAAAATAGGCGAAGTAGTGGGAGGATCCCAGCGGGAAGAGGAATACGACAAACTGTACAACAGAATCAAAGAACTGGCTCTACCGGAAGAAGACCTTTGGTGGTATCTGGAAACCAGAAAATATGGCACCGCTCCGCACAGCGGTTTCGGACTGGGCTTTGAAAGGCTGATGCTCTTCGTAACCGGCATGTATAACATCCGGGACGTGATCCCGTTTCCAAGAACACCAAAGGATGCCGAATTTTAATAAGTTTGGTTCATTATGCTAAAACAGAGTTTAGAACAAAAATTACTGCAAAAGCTTTCTCCCCAGCAGATTCAGATGATCAAAATGCTGGAGATCCCTACTTTACAACTTGAGCAAAGGGTAAAGCAGGAAATGGAGGATAATCCCGTTTTGGAGGAAGGAGAAAAGCATGATGAACTGGAAGATAATTATGAAGATCAGGATGAACAGCCTAGTGACGGGGATCAGGACGAATTTTCATTTGAAGATTACATAAACGATGATGATATTCCATCATATAAACTTCAGACAAGCAACGTTTCCAAGGATGATAAAAAGGAAGAAATCCCCTTTTCTCAGGGTACATCCTTTCACGAACATCTCGAAAATCAGATCGGACTGAAAAATCTTACGGAGAGGGAATATCTCCTGGCCCAGTACATCATTGGAAACATTGATGAAGACGGTTATTTGAGGCGAAAAATAGAATCCATTGTCAATGATCTTTCATTTACTCAGAATATCAAGACCTCCGAAGAGGAGCTGGACAGGATACTGAAGATCATTCAGGAGCTGGACCCGCCGGGATTAGGAGCAAGAAATCTCAGAGAGTGCCTTCTTATACAGATTAAACAGAAGGACCAAAACCGTCCGTCAGTTAAACTGGCCAAAAAGATACTGGAGCAATATTTCAATGAGTTCACCAAAAAACACTATGATAAAATAATCACCCGTCTTAAAATCAGCGAGGAAGAACTGGAAGAGGCGTTTAAAGAAATCCTGAAATTAAACCCCAAACCGGGAAGCGTTTACACAAGCTTTGACAATCAGTCGATACAAACCATAATTCCCGATTTTATCCTTGAAAACAACGATGGAAAGCTGGAGTTGAGCCTGAACAGCAAAAACGTGCCTGACCTCCATATCAACAAGGATTACAGCGCCATGCTGGAAGAGTATCAGAAGAACAAGCAAAACAAAACAAAGGATGAAAAGGAGGCCATAAGCTTTGTCAAACAGAAGCTTGAGGCTGCCAAATGGTTTATCGACGCCATCAAACAAAGGCAAAACACGCTGCTGATTACGATGAATGCCATTCTGGATTACCAGTATGAATTTTTCCAGACCGCTGATGAATCGCAGCTAAAGCCAATGATCCTGAAGGATATTGCTGATAAGACGGGACTGGACATTTCCACCATCTCCCGGGTGGTCAACAGCAAATACATTCAGACTCCCTTTGGGATTTATCCGCTGAAGTATTTCTTTTCGGAAGGCATGCAGAAAGAAGACGGTGAAGAGGTATCTACCCGTCAGATCAAATCCATACTAAAAGAAAACATTGACAATGAAGACAAGCGGAAACCCCTGACCGATGAAAAGCTGGCTCAGATACTCAGGGAACAGGGATATAAAATTGCGCGAAGGACTGTGGCCAAATACAGGGAACAGATGAACATTCCTGTGGCAAGACTCAGAAAAGAACTTAAAGGCTAAATATACATGTCAAAACTTATTGCCAAAATCATTTCCATCATATTCAATCCATTACTGATGCCCACCTACGGATTGCTGATACTGCTGAATTCGGAAACCTATTTTTCAATGTTGCCTTTTCATGCCAAAAAAGTCATATTCATAATTGTATTCATTACCACATGCCTTTTACCACTTGCCTTTCTTCCTTTGTTCATGTACCAGAATCTGTTGAAAGACTTTGAAATGCCTTCCATAAAGGAACGGATCATTCCTTTTGCCACAATGGGCATCCTTTACTTTATGGGATATTTGATAATGAACCAGATGGATGTGCCCTCCACAATAGCCAATGTTCTGCTTGGCGGGGCTATCACCCTATTAATTATGCTCCTTATCACCCTGAGGTGGAAAATTAGTGGCCATATGGCGGGGATAGGAGCGCTGACAGGTACCATATTGATATTCAACTATTATCTAAAAACCGATCTTGTCATCTTCCTGCTGGCTTCCATTTTTATTGCCGGATTGCTTGGAACATCAAGGCTGATATTGAATCACCATACCCCCACTCAGATCTATTCGGGATTCGGACTGGGACTAACCGTTCTTGTGCTTACCTTCGTCTTTTTCTAATCTGTCCCTCAGCCATTTTAACCGTTCCCAGAGCGTTTCCGAAAAACCGGAAATCCGGGGAGGGTTATATTTCTGTGATTCATCAATGGCAGAATTGATGTCAAGTCCGCTTTGTTTCTGACTGAAAAAATAACCTTTCCTGTATAAATATTCAGCCAGGTATTCCTGTTCCGGTTGCCCGGGCGTGGGAATCAATATAGCCTTATTTCCCAAAGCAAGCAGGTCCATTACGGAAGAATACCCGGAACGGCAAATCACAAGCTCTGAACGCATTATAGCATTCGCCAACTCGCGGGATGACAATTGGGTAACATAAGTTATTCCATTTGTTTCTGAAAATGTTTTTTCATCAGCCACTCCCCTGACAAAGAGTACATTTTTTTTCAGTGATTCCAGCTGCGGGATCAGTACTTTTTCCAGTACGGATCTTTGGGGCTCCGGACCGGATAGCACCACCGTGATGGCGTAGCCGGGCTCCATTTCTTTTGTGCTTATTCTGTCTGGTATAAAAAACCTTGAAAGGATACCGATTTTGAAGATTTGATCCAGACCAGATGGGGATTTGGCCAAACCTCCGGCTATGGAATCCTTCCCAGGCAAATCCGGGACCCAGATCTGATCAAATCTATAAAAAACCCGACACTGGGTCCAGTTGAATACCTTTTCTGCTGGCTTCAGCCCCTGCGGAAACTTCATTTTAAGCTGATGAACGACCAGAATACTCACCAGATCTTTGTTAAACAAACCATATCTGTGATCAGAAATCACACATGCGATCTGTTCCTCCCTGATCAGTTTTTTCAGATAAATGTGTTCAGCCAGGGTGGCCTTCAAAATTTTGGGCAGCTGAAAAAATATTTTTCCAGCCTGTGATCTCCCGGAAGAATAAGTTATAGTGAATGAGGGCATTTCAATGGCTTTCAAGCGGGGAAATTCGGATTTCAGTATCTCCCCGGAAGAGCCACTTATACCTAGAATCACCTCAAATTCCTTCATTTCTGAAAGCAGATGAACCAGGGGAATCATTCTTGAAGCATGGCCCCATCCCCAGTTCAACGGAGAAACCAATACTTTTTTCGGGGATGCTGCTGACACGGTTATACGATAATTTGGATGGATTTGGCTAAATCATTGTTTACCCGGCCCTTTTCTTTTCGATTTTTCTGAAGGTTTAGCCGGTTGCTCCGGGGATTTTTTGCGGCCTTCCTCCTCCTGAGCAGCCGTTTCCATTTTATTCAACCTGGCCAGGACTTGCTGGTAAATCCTGTCGAATTGTCTCATGTTTTTGGAATAATATTGAAGGGAGGAATCAAACTGAGCCCGGGTGTAATCATAATCTTCCAGTACCACCTTATATACATCCATTGTATCGGGTATGGTAACATCGGGATTGTATTGACCGATCTGAGCGGCTCCATCCATAAGATGAATCTTCACAAGGATAGAAACCATATCGTCCCGCGGTATCACCTTGCGGTCCTTGCTGCAGCCCCATACAATGAACATGGCACTCAAAAATATAATAATTAAGGCTTGTTTCATGGCTGACCGTTGCTTTATTAAAAAATAAAGGGGAGTTAATTTAATAATTCCCCTTTATTACAACTCCAAAAATAAGGCAATATTTTAAAGAGCTATTTAATATCATTGAATTTAAGACCGAACATCACCTCAATGGTTCCGCTGGAATATTGACGCAGGCGAGAATAAGTAAAGTCATAGGAGACTCCGAAGTACCACCTGTTTTCGTGGTTATAACCGGCCATAAAGGCAAAGGCGTCGTTGGTCCGGAAGGAAAGACCGCCCCAAACAATTCGTTGATATATAGCTCTTGCCGTGACTTCTACCTGCGGTGGTGAAGGGAACATTTCCCTGACCAGAATGGAAGGTTGCAGCATGAAATCTCGGTTCAAAATAAAATTATATCCCCCGGCAAGATAATAATGTTGTTTAAGCCTGTTAAGCCCGACCTGCTCGGGAGTGATTTTGTTCAGCTTATTGCCGATGAGCTGATGGGCTGAAATGCCCGCAAAGAAATAGGTAGAGTATACATAAATTCCGGCGCTGGCATCGGGGATAAAGTTGGATCTAACTGTTCCGTCAATGACAGGATCCTGACCCCAGATATTCTCTATGGACCGGGTGTCAAACTGGGTGCCGTCCACTTTGTACTGAATGCCACCCAGAGAAATTCCACCGGAAATCCGTATGTTGGAATTTATGGGCACATTATAGGCATAGGAGCCCTTAAAGACCAACCGGCTTGTGGGCCCGGTATGATCGGAATAGATATAACCGCCGTAGCCCATAGGTTGATCCTTGGTTGGGCCATAAGCACTGATGCTGTATGTCTGTGGAGCTCCGTTTATTCCAAGCCACTGCATTCTTGAAAAGGCCCGCACCTGCAAATAGTTATGCGTTCCCGCCACAGCCGGATTGATCATATAATCGTTCCAGGTATACTGAGTATACTGTGGCATTTGCTGGGCTTTTGCAATACCTGTGCAGGCAAAAATAAACAGCGTGGTTATTATAAAGATCTTTCTCACTTTCATACTATCGAATTATTGTAACAGTTCCACTTAAAGGCTTGATTCCGTTTTCATGGGTATGGATTACATAGTAATAGGTACCCGAGGGGAACCGTTTTCCATTGGAATTGGTACCATCCCAACCGTTGTCATTTCTGTAGGGTTTTTGACGGTATATTTCCACACCCCATCTATTGAAGATTACCACTTCAATATTCTCATATTGCTCTGCATACCTGATTCTCCAGGTATCATTGATGTTGTCCTCGTTGGGAGAAAATGCATTAATGGGTTCCACATTCGGTATCATTTGGATCGTAGCTGAATCCAGTTCCATACAATGATCTGTTGTAGCCACAATCCGTATGTCCTGCTCAGCTACTTCCTGCTGACGAAGCCTTTCTACCATTAACTCTGTTTCCAGCTGATTCGCAGGGTCAAAGAACTCATTGGGTTCCCAGGAATATGTGGCCTGAATGTCACTGTTCCGAACAGTTGCATTCAGCGATTTGGCCGTCATGTTTTCCTTAACGGCAATTTTTCCGTCATTCTGATCATCCTGCTCATTGATACGGATGCCCAGATGCGGATATAGAGCAACATTGACGCTGTCTACATACATGCACCTGTCATTTTTAGCTTCAAGCACGTACGTTTGAGATGACGTAGGATTCTCTGAAAGGGTATCCAGCTCTGTCAATGTCTCATAACCCATGGAAGTATTCTGCCAGTTGAGTGAATCGGCATTCTGCGCATTCTCCACATAAAGATTAACCCTGTCACCGTGGCATATACTGTCAACAACTCCTCCGAACTGCAGATCAATGATGTGGTCATTGGACTGGGGCACATCAATCGAGGTTGTCGATTCACAGCCATTGCGGTCTACAATGGTAACCTGGTAACTGCCACCGCTGAGGTTCATCAGGCTGTCCCTGCCGGCCAGTGTATCTTCCTCTTCTGGCCAATGATACCGGTAATTGTAAGCCGGATCGGGATACTGAGTACCACCTGTTGGATTCAGCTCAATATAACCCACATCATCTCCGGCCAGTGGCTCGTGATCCGCAGCGCAATTGGCCTGTTGAATGGTCGGATTAGCTACAATTGGATTGGGTTGATCCAGATCGATGGATGCAGAAGCCTCCAGACCAAAATAATCGGTTACTGTGATGGAATAGGTGTCTGCATCAAGATTATAAATGGTATCCTGCTGTTCTCCGTGTGTGTGCAGTGTACCGTCAGACCAGTCATAGGCATAATCCGGCTTTCCACCCTGCACTTCTACAGCTATTGCACCGTTTGATTCCCCGTAACATTGAATTGGTTCAGCTACGGACAGATTAACTGTAAGCGGGAAGGAAATGGTTACACTATCGGGGTTACATCCCAGGGTATCGGTGACTAAAATTTTATAAGTACCTCCAGGCAGTTCCTCAAATGTTGTCATTGTAGTATCGTTTCTGTAACGGCCCGAGTCAGGACTGTGAATGGTATCGGTAGTTTCCACCGTAACAAACAATGAATCATTTCCTCCTGTAGCCCATACCTCAAGGGTGTATTCCGAACCTTGTGGTATCAGATTCACGGAGTCAATGGCAATCGGTTCGGGCTGATCAATATAGAGACTGTCAAAGGTATAGCAACCCCTGCTATCTGATACACCTACATAATACCGGCCGGTATTCAGATTTGCCGTATCTCCTGTAGCTATAGTATCCATAGAGGAATCCAACCAACTGATGTCGTAAGGGGCTGTTCCACCGTTAACACCTACTCCAAAATCATCGTAGGTATTGTAACACGGAACGCTAAGGGTATCCTCAATGACAATCTGCAACGGGTCGGGTTCATAGACAACAGCAGTATCCTGAACACTGATGTTGGTGCTATCAGTAACCTTAAGGGCATATCTTCCGGCTGCCACATCTCTCAATGTATCCGATGTAGCAGAAGTATCAAATGTCCTCAATGTGCTTCCGGAAGAAACATCAACCCATTCATAGGTATAAGGAGCTTTTCCACCCATCACTTCTGCATATATTGATCCGTCAGAATTTCCGGCACAATCAACAGAATCAGTTGTAAAGCTAATTTGCATTGGAGTGATATGGAATGTGCTACTTGTGTCTGGATTACAACTATTGCTATCGGATACCACTGCATAGTAATATCCTTCGCTCAGATTATCAAAGTGCGCTGTATCCACCAAAGAAGTGTCCGTTACAAAAGCCCCTGAAGTATCATAAAGGGTATAAATTAATGGTGCAGTACCGCCCTCTGCATAAACGTCAATCGTTCCATCCGATGCACCCGGAGAAGATAATGAAGTAAAGAACTCATAGACTATCTCAATACTGTCAGGCTGTGTAATTGCAACAGTGTCAACTAAATTACAATTATTGCTATCTGTTATTGAAATGGTATATTCTCCGGCATAGAGATCGGCTGAATCTCCTGTTGCGATGGCATTTCCCGTACTATCTCTCCAAATGATATCATATGGTTTTATGCCACCATTCACATGAGCTGCAAAAGTCTCCTGCGAACCGTAACAGGTAACACTGCTGTCCGGAGTAATACTATCCAGTACAAGAGTATCGGGTTCATGCAGAAGAATGGTGTCACTAACGGTTATATTGGTGCTGTCGGTTATATCTAGCAAATAGACACCTGCAGAAAGGTTGCTTAGTGTATCTTGCGTTATAGAGGTATCCGACATTATTTTCAGCGTGCTGTCATTCATAGAGGAAGTGTCCAGTTTGGCCCACCGATAAGTATAGGGCAATACACCACCGTTTATTTCTGCGTAAACCGAACCGGTGGCACTTCCTGCACATCTGACTGAATCAGCAGTTAATGAAATTTCTATCGCACTTATGTCAAAATAGCTGCTTATAGCCGGCCCACAACCATTGGTATCTGTTACCTCAACATAATAGACTCCTTCCTCCAGGCCGTTAAAATAGGCAGTATCAGCAGGAGCTTTAGTAACAGCAGCCTCCAGGGTATCCGGTTCAGGTATTGTATCATACAAACTATAAGTGAGCGAATCGGTTCCTCCTTCTGCATTTATTTCAATGGTTCCATCGGCTGCACCGGTGTCCGTTAAGGAAGTGAGGGACTCGTGTTTAATCCCGATGCTGTCGGGCTGAGTGATCGTGAAGGAAGTATCCTTCAGACAGCCATTCTGATCAAAGACCTCAAGCATATATTCCCCGGCCGGTAAACCAAGAAAGTCACCCGAAGTATTGGTTCCTACGGTATCAGGTTCACCAAAGGGATCCCTGATAAGTTCGTAAGTCAATGAACCGGTTCCACCGTAAGCACTGTCATGTACTTCGGCAATGCTGTCGCCGTAGCAACCATTCAGGTCATCAATATTTATTACATCCAGTGAGTCGATAATGATTTCCGGTGGTTCATTAACCGTGACGGAATCCATCCTTGTACAACCTATTGCATCGGTTACCCTGACATAAAAAGTGCTTGCCCAAAGTTCTACGGTATCTTTATCTGAAAATTGCGATATTGTCGAACTAAAATTCCTGCTTTCGCTCCATTCGATATCATAAGGTGATATACCACCAAAAGTGCTAACTACTGCTGTAGCTGTAGAGTCTCCATAACAATCAACAGACAATTCATCCTGAGTCTCATATTCTGTATACGCTACCGAACCTGATGCTCCAGTATTTTCCTGTATGGATATATCTGAAGTATCCGAATATGAAACGGTGGTTAAATTACCGGTCCGATCACTCGTATCTGTAAAACTAATCCATACACTATCTATATAACCTTTCGGATCATTATTAAACCATTTTTCCCAGTCACCCAAACGTAACTTCCAGGCTCCATTGGAAGGATCTGTTCCGTGTAACGGGGTAAGATGATCCTTAATGCCATAACTCCCACTGGGCGAATCAGTATTAACATCAAACACATCAGACAAATCCGATCTAAAGGTTAAGTTTGCATCTGTTTCAAACTGGGCATCATATTTATTTCCTGTATCGGCTAAACAAATAGCAGCCCCTTGAGGTGTAACCACCTCATAATTCAAATCATAAAGATATTCATGATTCCTAACTGCCACATGAAGCTCAATTAATGTTGATGTAGTATCGATCAGAAATGGACTCGGTTCCCCAATACTTACCTCAAACCAATTAACATACAGATTTGCAATTTCTGTGGTATCAGTACTACAGTACCCGTCGATGATAGCACGGTAATCTCCATTATATGTAGTATCTGCATTTTCAATAATAAGAGAATCTTCATCCACAGTTATATCACCAACAGAAGCAAGATCGGTCCAACCATTACCATCATTATATTGCCAGGTATAAGATAAAGCACCATAACCTTCAGCATTCAGACCAAAACGTACAGTTTCATTCTCACAAACCTGCTTATCTTTCGGCTGCTCAATGATATTTACTGTATCACGAACACTTAAGCTGGCTGAATCACTATATTTTGCTCCACAAGTGTTGGAGACTTCAACACGGTAATCTCCGGCATCTGAATTGGAAACATCATTTACTGTATAACTATCCGAAGTGGCTCCGCTGATGGAGCTCCAG
>CAYNPZ010000054.1:0-24259 GCA_964399175.1 uncultured Bacteroidales bacterium
TGGCTGATCTGTCTTTATGGATGGCATGGGTTTTTATCAGGAAGAACAAGGCCAAAAGCAACATTCCTACAATAGCGATAATCCCCCCATGGGTAATGATGTTGGCTACGACAAAGGACACGGTAAAGGCAATCAATGCAGTAAAGAACCATCCCCCGATTACGGTAAGCAAGCCGGTTATTCTGTATACGGCACTTTCTCTTCCCCAGGCCCTGTCTGCCAGGGAAGCACCCATAGCCACCATAAAAGTAACATAGGTAGTTGACAATGGTAGTTTCAGTGAAGTAGCAAAAGATATGATGATGCTGGCAACGGTTAGGTTTACAGAAGCCCTTACCAGATCAAAGGAAGCTTTGTTTTCTTTTTCTGTTTTTTTCTCTTCAGGCGTATGGTTCAGGTCAAATCTTCTATTTAACTTGTTTTGCCAGCTTTTTGGAAGCAATCCTTTAATCATGATATTGAGTTCAATGGCCTTTCTGACGAGTAGCCTGGAAAATCCGGAAGCACTGAAACGTTCATAGCCTTCACCCTGCCTGCCCAGGTTGATCTCGGTTTGAGTAACCGAACGGGCCTTGCTTGAAAAATACAGTGTGATCACCATGATAACGCCGGCAGTCAGGAGCAGAAATGTATTTGTTTGAACACTTCCAGTTAGCCCTTCCATTAGGAGAGAATCGGGTGATGCGCCAGGTGTGGCATTAAAATCCTGGTATGATTTTAACCCTGCAACAGGAACACCGATGAAATTTACCAGGTCGTTACTTGCAAAAGCAAAGGCTAAGGCGAAAGTTCCAACCAGAACCACTCCCCTGAATACATTGACTTTGGAAACCCAGAAAAGCGCCTGAAGTATGAACGTCCAGCCCACAAAACTCATAATAAGGATCATGGCCGCATTCTCCTGAATCCATAGAAGTCCCTGATCAGTGATCATAGCGGAATCTTTGGCTCCTTTAATGAGAATAAAATAAGTGATGGCTGTTATGGCCAGGCCACCCCATACTGCTCCGAAGTATTTCAGGTATTTTTTATACTGAAAGGTAAAAACCAGTCTGACAAAATATTGAACAATGGCCCCTATGATAAATGCTATGATCACCGACAGCAGAATACCCGATATAATGGCTAGCGCTTTGGTTGAGTTGATATATCCTCCGAGGGTACTGGCAGTTTCATTTTCCGACCCCAGTTTTATCAGTGAAACAGCCACGGCTGCCCCCAGCAGCTCAAATACTATGGATACGGTGGTTGAAGTAGGAAGGGCGAAGGTATTATACAAGTCGAGAAGCAAAATATCCGTAAGCATGACTGCCAGAAAGATCATCATGATCTCGGAAAAATAGAACATATCGGGATGAAAAATCCCTTTTCTGGCGACCTCCATCATGCCGCTCGAAAAAGTGGCCCCTACCACGATTCCTGCGGCGGCAATGATCATGATAATGTAACGGGGAGCAGCTTTGGAACCAATTGAGGAGTTAAGAAAGTTAACGGCATCATTACTTACACCTACTACCAGGTCGGAAACAGCCAAGGCAAACAATACAATAACGATAATCAGATAAAGATTTTCCATAAGGTCCTTTTCTGAAAAGAAATTGACAGATGCAAAGATAGCTATATGAGAAATTGAACGAATTCTGTTCAGGTTAAATTAATGTTAAATTTAAATTAACTCAGGATTATTTCGGTTGATTCATTGAGGTTGGTGGGTGAAGAGAATTAGCGAGGCACGATGGCACGACGGCACGATGGTACGACTGCACGAAAGAAAGATGGCAGGAAAGAACGATGAAGTGACTTAAGCGATGAGGTGAGCATGCTACAAAGCGGAATAAAGCTACTGGAAAACGAATGTAGCTACTGTCAACCCGAAACGATCGTACGACTGCACGATTGGCACGACTGCACGAAGGCACGACAGAGTGAGTGACCGAAAAAGCAGGAAGTTTTTGGTGATTGGTAGGGATCTTGTCACCCAATCACCCAATCACACAATTATTCAATCCCTCAATCATTATCTTTAAATTTTATCCGATTTAACAAATTTGGCGCCGGCTTCTTTCATCTCTTTCAATGCCTGTTTCAAGGAGCCATTTACATCAATGCCCCGAATGGCATCTTCCACAACATATACGGTAAAGCCTTCCTTAATACCATCAAGTACCGACCATTTTACACAAAAGTCGGTAGCAAGGCCCGTCACATATAAGGTGTCGATGTTACGGTCATCCAGATAACCCGTCAGTCCGGTTGAGGTTTCATGATCGTTTTCATAGAAGGCCGAATAGGAATCGATCGATTTTCGGAATCCTTTTCTGATGATCAGTTGAGTAGGCTGTGTGTCCAGATCCGGATGAAATTCAGCCCCCTTTGTTTGCTGAACACAATGATCGGGCCACAGCACTTGTTCCCCATAATCCAGTTTCGTGGTGCCAAAAGGTTCCTTATCCTGATAGGAATAGGCAAAAGACCAATGGCCTTTGGGATGCCAATCCTGCGTTTGTATGACGTTATCAAATTTTTTATTGAGTTTATTAATTACCGGCACTACTTCATCGCCCTGTGGTACTTCAAGTGCACCACCCGGGCAGAAATCATTCTGTACATCCACTATAAGCAATGCATTCATAGTTACCTCCGCATTTTATCGTAATGGTTATTTTGTTCTCAATTCTTTAACAAGTTGGTTTCTAATATTGTTTAATTTTTCCGAGATACCCACCTTATATATATGAGGCATCTCAAATCTATGATGTTCCAAAGGCAGAAATTTCAACCTTTCTTTCATATACGCCTGTATCTCCATAGGTGAGTTATTTTCGATAAGGATTTTACCCTTTTCAAATACTTTTTTCTGCAACAGTTCCTTTTTAAGTCCTTCGAGCTTGCATGTTTTATCCATTTCGTAAGGGTGAATCATAAGCTTAGGATTTTCTTCGTCATCCATGGCAACACAGTCGGCATAGAAATAATTCTGTCCGTTGTAATACCGGAAGACCTTTTTCAGCCCGGGCAGAGATATTTTCTGGTAGGTGTCCGATATTTTCAGCCGGGGTTCATTGTTGTTCATGGAAAGCTTATAAACGCCATCCAGTGCTGCTGCATTTCTGCCGGTGATCAGTTCTGTTCCCACACCGAATCCGTCAATGGGAGCCCCCTGTTCCAGCAGGCTTCTGATCACGTATTCATCCAGCTGGTTTGATGCCAGAATTTTGGTCTCCTGAAGCCCGGCATCATCCAGCATTCTTCTCGCCTTTTTGCTGAAATAGGCCAAATCTCCGCTATCGAGACGGATGGCCTTCAGTTGATACCCTTTTTCCTTTAATTCATAGGCCACTTTTATGGCGTTCGGTACGCCCTGGTTCAGCGTGTCGAAGGTATCCACAAGCAGAACGGTATTTTCCGGGAAAACTTCAGCATACCTTCTGAAAGCCGTCAGCTCACCGTCGAAGCTTTGCACCCAGCTATGAGCCAGGGTTCCGGTTATCTTTACATTGTAATGATGGCCGGCCAGCACGTTGGAAGTAGAGTCTACGCCCCCGATGATGGCTGACCGGCTGGCCTGTAGTCCGCCCAATCCCTGGGCCCTGCGCAGACCAAAATCGCTGATCAGTCTGTTTCCGGCCATACGTCTGATCCTGGAAGCCTTGGTTGCAATCAGGGATTCAAAGTTCAGGTAATTGAGCAGAATGGTTTCAATTACCTGGCATTCGATGATATTGCCTTCCACCCTCAGCACAGGTTCAACGGGAAAGACCACCTCACCTTCCGGTACACTGGTAATGGTACCGTTAAAGGAAAACCCCGAGAGGTATTCGAGGAATTCTTCTTTGAACCCGTTCTTCCTGAGATATTCAATGGAGTCCTTGGAAAAGGTAAAATTTTGAAGGGCCTCCAACAGATCCCAAAGACCTGCAAAGATCACATAACCTCCTCCAAAAGGATTGTCTCTGAAGAAATAATCAAAAGCAGCAGGTTCATCTTTCTTGCCCGCAAAATAATATCCCTGCGCCATGGTAAGTTCATACAAATCGGTATATAATCCTGTATGTTCATTTAATGCTTTAATCATATCAACCTCCCTCTTACCAAATTGTTATTACATCACATCCGGGTTATTGTTCAAATCAGGTAATGAATATATGGTCAATGACTAATATAAAACCATTTAACTTTATCATTGAATATGCCTGTAAAATAAAAAAACAGACATCAAATAACAAACTCGTTTCTATTGGATTTTGTTATTTGATGCCTGATCATTTTAGTATTATAAGCATCCTGTGGTTGCTTTTACCAACATTTAGTCATTGATCTGCTCCAGCAATTCGTTGACTGCCCTTTCTAGCTGTTCATCCCTGCCTTCAGCCTTGCTGTCGGGCTCATTGTTTACAATAATATCGGGTACAGCAGGGCCATGTTCCATGTTCTGATCTGTTTTCTTTACGTACCAGGCCCTAAAGGGTAATCTGATGTAAGAACCATCGATCAGGCTACTTCCGCCCGTGGAGATCACGGCCCCGAATGTAGGTGTGCCTACCAGTGTTCCTACATCCAGGGTTTTATAGGCATGGGAAAAGATCTCTGCATTGGAATAACTGTTCTGATTGCACATGGCAATGGAGGGCTTGGTCCATGCCGAGAGGGGCAGCCTTTCAGCAAATGGGTATTGTTCCCTGAATTTTTCATGGTTTTTCTCAAGATCATCCGTTGCTCCCCTGGGTATGGTATAGGCATGTTGCTGTACATTGAGCACAGACATCAGATAGTCGGTTGTCCAGCCGCCCCCATTGAAGCGTACATCGATCACAATGCCTTTTTTGCCATAACCGCTGGCAGTAAGTTCCCGCTGGAACCTTTCAAAGCTGTTCCAGTTCATAGCCTGCACATGTATATAGCCCAACTGGCCGTCGCTGTATTTTTCAGTCAGCTCTTTACGTTCCTCAACCCACTCGCGGTACTTTTCCCTGCTTAAGCTGTTTGTGGGGCGAATGGTCACGTTTCTGGTTTTTCCCTCCGCATCCATAACTTCCAGATAGATCTCCTCTTTTTCCTTGTTGATAAGGTATTCATAGAGGTTGACACCAGCCAGGTCATTTCCGTTGACACTGGTAATGATCTCTCCTTCATTCAGCTTGCTGAAGGATTTGTCAGCCGGTGAATTGGGTATAACATGGGTAATTCTTGCACCTTGTTCATGGGGTACCACCTCAACACCCAGCAGTCCGGTTTCCACATCTTCTGTTTCTGAGAGGTCATCGCCATATAATCCCATATGACTGGCATTGAGCTGGCCCAACATGATGTTGAACATATCCCTGAAATCATGTTTGGTAGATGCGGCCAATGCCATGGGTTTGTATTTTTCTTTGAGTGCCTGCCAGTCACTTCCATGGAAATTCGGATCGTAAAAACGATGTTGCAGCAGTGACCACCCGTTTTGGAAAATTTCCTTCAGCTCTTCCTGTAATTCAATATCCATTTCGGCATTCACTGAAACGGATTTCATGGTTTTGTCCTTTGGATTCAAATGGGCTAGTCGGCCACCCTGCCTTAGCATATAGATTTGCCCGGTGTTGTGATCGATCTTCAGGCTTCGGGGACCTTGTTTGTCATTGGTCAGTTGGGTCATGTCTTCGCCGTCCCATTGAACGCTGTAAATCTCTTCGGCTGCTTTGTAGCTTTTCCATCCGTCGCGGTTAGAAACAAAATAGAATGTTTCTCCGGCTTTTGATATCAGCAGGTCGGATTCATTTCCGGGCAGACCGGTCACCTGTCTGAGGCGTTCATGAATGTTTTGCAGATCAATCTCAACTTTTACTGAATCTTTCTGGTCTTTGTCCTTACCGTTTTTTTCTTCCTCATCTTCCATTTCCTGCCAGTCTTCCATGGTTTTCTGCCAATCTTCCTCTTTTAGCCAGGCAAACCAAAGGTCCCGGTCACCGTTGTTTCTCTCTGAAAGGAATCCCAGTTTACTCCCGTCGGGGCTCCAGAAGGGCTGATAATCTCCTTTGGGATGCATGCTGACATTTACCGGACCTTTGCTGCCGTCGGCAGCATGAATGTAAACTTCGGAGTTAAAGTAGAGGTCATCCAGTGAATAAGCCAGCCATTTGCTGTCGGGGCTCCAGGTGATCCCACCGGGAGTAGCCCATCCTTCCCTCAGTGTTGTCAGGTTGGTCAGTTCTCCTTCTTCTACATTGATATCCGCTGTGATAAGGGTTCCCTGATCCCTTACAAAGGCTATCTTGTTTCCGTCCGGGGAAATGGTGGGATTATCTTCAGGCTCTTCGGTATTGGTAAGCCTGATCGTTTCAAATTTTAAACTTTCATAAAGATTGGTGTTTTCGGGGTCTGAGGAACGAAGGAGGTAAAGCTCTTTCTGTCCGCTTCGGTCTGAAACAAATACCAGCGTGGTATCATTGACCCAGTTAAGATCAAAATCCCTGTATGGATGGTCGGTCAACCGAACGGTACGGGTTTTTTCCTTTTTGTTATTTACAAGGAACAGTTCACCCCTTACCACAAAAGCCGTTTGCTTTCCATCTGGTGAAAGGGCATAGTTGCTGATGTTGCTGGAGTATGTTTTGTGCTTGACCGGAACGTAGCGGTAGTCTCTTGTAAGATTCAGAGCCAGTTTCTCCGGTTCATCTTCGGTTTGCTTTTTTACATAGATGTTTATGCCTTTTTCAAATGCCAGGGTGTTACCATCGGGGCTTACGTCAAAGTACCGTATTCCGTTTTCTGTAGCATCAGTCAGAGCCTCGGCGTTCCCTGACTTCTGGCCGTTGTTATCCAGATTGATCCTAAATATATTGTATTTGCCATTTCTGGAACTAATAAAGTAAAGGGCGTTTGAACCTACCCAACGGGGCTGAAAGTCATTTCCCTCATAGGTGGTTATTTGATGGTAGGTGTCATTTTCCTGGTCATAGATCCATATATCTTTATTGGCAGGTCCTTTGTAAGCTTCCCTGGATTCCCTGCAGGAACCCCTTACAAATGCTATAAAACGTTTATTGGGGGAGAGCACCGGGCTATATCCCACAGCATCCAGAATGCGTTGCGGCGTTTCTCCATCCAGCGAAACCTTATATATCTCTTTTTCCCGTTCTACCTGAGCAAATGCTCGATTGGTGGTGAAAGCCACTTCGTTATCTGAAAGCCATCCCGAGGCCTGATCATTGGTAGAATGATAGGTAAGGCGTTTGGTTTCGCTTCCATCTGTTCTTATGGTAAATACATCTCCATTTCCGTAACGGTCACTGGTGAAGGCTATGTGGCCGTCGTCCGGGCTCCATCGGGGCCTGCCGTCATAACCCTCATGAATGGTAAGGCGGTTTGCAACGGAAGGATTATTCAGATCCTTGACCCAGATATCCCCCTGATAGCTGAAGGCTATCTGGGATCCGTCACTGTTTAGTGCGGGATAACGAACAAAAAAATCCTGATTTTGTGCCTGGCTCTCGAGCAGTCCAGGTGCAAGCATGATCACAGGTATAAGCCATAACAATTTTCTAAACATAGTGATAGATTTTAGGTTTTACATATTTTATCGGGTTTGCTTCACATTCTTGTGATAGTATTTACAGTACTTAGTAAGCGGGCATTGATGGCATTTTGGATTTCTTGCGGTACAGATGTATCTTCCGTGCAGGATCAGCCAGTGATGGGCTTTGGGTATCAGTTTTTCCGGGATATATTGTATCAGTTGTTTTTCAGCCTGCAGGGGGTTTTTAGCCCTGTATGTCAGGCCAATCCTTTCTGAAACCCTGAATACATGAGTATCAACAGCCATGGCAGGCTTGTCATAAATGACTGATGCAATTACATTGGCTGATTTTCTTCCGACACCCGGCAGTTTTTGCAGATTTTTCACATCATCCGGAACATGGCCATCGAATTCTTCAATCAGTGTACGGGCCATGCCTGCCAGGTGTTTGGCCTTGTTATTGGGGTATGTACAGCTTTTTATGTATTCATAGATCTCCTCAGGGTGAGCTTCCGCCATCACCTGTGGAGAAGGAAATGCCTCCAGCAGTGAGGGGGTGATCATGTTGACTCTTTTGTCTGTACATTGAGCAGACAATGTCACAGCAACTATCAGTTCAAACGGATCGTTGTGCTTCAGCTCTGTTTCCGCTACAGGATGATTTTCTTTGAAATACTCCATCACCCGGTTTATTCGTTCCTTTCTTGTCATCTGAATTAACCCGAATTATTCAATAAATAATTTAAAATTAAAAGAAATTAGTAAAAACGAAGCTTTTTTCAAAGGTTCATTGCCCAACCAAAAATAATACAAACCATACCGGGTTACAAATTTGTTCCATATATTATGGTGAATGTATTATTATATATATAATTTTATGGCTTCAATGCAGAAAGGGGATTTGTATGATTAGTTATTTGCAGGTTAGCGAGTTGAGCAAGTCTTTTGGTGATCTGGTACTTTTTGAGGATTTGTCATTCGGTATTGCAAAAGACCAAAAGACTGCATTGATTGCCAAGAACGGAACAGGAAAAACCACTTTCCTGAATATACTGGCGGGAAAAGAATCTCCTGACAAAGGAGAGGTTATATACAGAAACGAGGTCAGGGTGGGGTATCTGGCTCAGGAGCCGCAAATGGATCCCGAAAAAACCACTCATGAGGTAGTTTTCCGCTCTTCAGATAAAATACTCAATGCCATTCAGAAGTATGAGCGTGCCATGGCCAGTGGCAATTCGGAAGAGCTTTCTGCTGCCATTGACCAGATGGACCGCATGGGAGCCTGGGATCACGAGGTGAAAGTGAACCAGATCCTTTCCCAGCTTAATATTGTCGATTTCAACAAAAAGATCAGAGAATTATCCGGAGGGGAGAAGAAGCGGGTGGCCCTGGCCGAAGCTCTGATTCACGAGCCTGATTTCCTAATCCTGGATGAGCCCACCAACCATCTGGACCTGAACATGATCGAATGGCTGGAAGAATACCTGAAAAATGTCGCTTTTACCTTGCTGATGGTCACCCACGATCGATATTTTCTCGACCGGGTATGCAACGATATCCTCGAACTGGAAGGATCTTCCCTGTATCGCTATAAAGGCAATTATTCCTATTTTTTGAAAAAGAGAAGCGAAAGGATCCACAACCAGGAAAAGGAAATTGAAAAGGCCAGAAATCAGCTGAGGAAGGAAGAAGACTGGATAAAAAGAATGCCCAAAGCCAGGGGCACCAAGGCAAAGCACCGGATCGACAATTACTACCGGCTGAAGGATGTGGCTTCTCAGGAAAGGGAAGAGGAAGAGCTGAAGGTTGATTTTGAAGCCTCCCGTATGGGTAAGAAAATTATGATCCTGAAAAACCTGAGCAAAAGCATTCAGAATACTCCGCTGATCAGTCGTTTTTCTTATCAATTTGAGCGATATGAAAAAATTGGTATTGTGGGTCCCAATGGCAGTGGCAAAACCACCTTCCTGAATCTGATCGTGGGCGATGACACTCCTGATGAAGGATACATTGAAGCCGGCGAAACCATTCGGTTTGGATATTACCGGCAGGGAGGCATGTCGTTTGACGAAGATCAGCGGGTGATCGACATTGCGCAGGGAGTGGCCGATGCTGTAACTATGAGTGACGGAAGTGTTTTAACGGCCAAGCAGTTTCTGAACTTTTTCCTTTTTGACTATGACAAGCAATATGTGAAGGTTGAAAAACTTAGCGGTGGGGAGAAAAGGCGTTTGTACCTGCTCACCGTTTTGATGAAGAAGCCCAATTTCCTGATCCTCGACGAGCCCACCAACGACCTGGATATTATGACACTCAATGTGCTGGAGAACTATCTCCAGCAATTCAAAGGATGTGTGCTGATCGTTTCGCACGACCGTTATTTTAATGATAACATTGTTGATCATATCTTCGTTTTTAGAGACAAGGGCGAAGTAAAGGATTTTCCGGGCACATACACCCAGTACCGGGATAAGATTATGAGTAGCTTTACAAAGGAAAAGCCTGAAAAAACAAAGAAGAAATCAAAGGAAAAGCCCACATCACGAAAGAAAAGTTCAGTTTCCTATAAACAGAAACAGGAATATCAAAAGCTGGAAAAAGAAATTGAAGCCCTGGAAGAAGAGAAAAAATCTATTGAGGAGGAAATGAACAGCGGAAACCTGGATAATGACAAGATCGTGGAAAAATCAAACAGATTGGGAGAGGTCATGCGCCTGATCGATGAGAAAACCGACCGCTGGATCGAACTGAGTGAGATGATGGAGGAAGGCGAATAAAGAAAGTAGGTAGTAAGTACTAAGCAGTAGGCAGCGATGTAGCTACAGGTTCAGCAGTAGAGACGCAATGCTTGCGTCTCGGAGGTTTGGGAACGACAAGCACGAGGCCAAGAGAGAACTATAGCACGAGAGGACGGGAAGACGAGAAGACGGGAAAATGGGAAGACGAGAAAATGAGAAGGGGAGAATACGAGAAAAGTAGTGAGCAGTGAGTAGACTGTAGCTACAGGTAACTCGCGACACGAGACACGGGACAAGAAATCAGAGAGAAGAAAAAAAATACAAGAAACAAGAGACGAGAAACAAGAGACGAGAAACAAGAGACGAGAAACGAGACCTGAAATTCGAAACATAACAAACCATGAGCGATGAGCGACAGAATATATATGACCTGATAGAACGAAAAAAGGAGCTGAATTGCCTTTATCGTATCATGCAGATCCTGAAAGATGAAGAACAAGAAACGGCTGACGTTCTTAAAAAGGTGGTGCAGGAGATCCCTTACGGATGGAGGTACTCAGGCATCTGTATGGCAAAGCTCATTTATCAGGACATGCAGTTTACCACGCCCTATTTCTTTGAAACCAGATGGTATCAAACTGCAGAGATTATTGTGGATGATAATGTAATGGGAGAGATATGGGTGTATTATGCCGAGAATGTAACCGGTGATCCAAATACCCTCTTTTTACCGGAGGAGCAGCACCTGCTGAATAACATAGCCGAGCAGGTCTCTCTGTTTATTTTCAACAGGAGGTTGAAGCAGACGATAGGTTATTTTCAGGAAGGCATTCATGATGGGACAAAATCGGAATTGTTGCCCAGGGATTCGGATCACCACTGGAAATGGCGGGAGAAGATGGCGTTCGTAATTGCAGATCGTGCGGATTTTAAATGGTTGGGTATTGAAGCCATCTATATCATTGGAAGCACCAAGGAGGGTACTGCCGGCCCTGCAAGTGACCTGGATCTCCTGATCCATACGGATGCTGATGAGAGACAGAAGGAGGTGCTAAAGGCGTGGATCGACGGCTGGAGCCAAAGCCTGGCGGAAATCAATTATGAAAGAACCGGTTACCGTTTAAACAAACTGATCGATTTGCATCTTGTTACTACCCGGGAGCTGAAAGATAAAAAAGGCAGCTTTGCAATCATGATCGGCAACCTGGACCATTCAGCAACCCTGATTAGGAAAGGAGAATAAGGCTTATGGTTCACTGTTATTTTGTTTCTGATCTGCATGGGAAAAAAGAACGCTATGATAAGCTGTTTAACCGGTTGCATCACCATCCCCCCGAGATACTTTTCATCGGTGGTGATATCCTTCCCCATGGTTTTCATATGAGAAAAAATGAACCTGAAGATTTTATCCGCAAACACCTGGTCGACCGGTTTCTTGAGCTGAAAAACAAACTGGGAGATCGTTATCCCGAAGTTTTCCTTATTCTGGGGAATGACGATCCCAGGATCAATGAAGAAAGGATCCGGAGGGAGGGTTCGGAATACCGCATATGGGGATACATTCACAACCGACATGTTGAGTATGGGGGTTATGATATTTACGGCTATTCTTTTATTCCTCCCTCGCCTTTTGGTTTGAAGGACTGGGAGAAATACGACGTTTCCCGCTTTGTGGATCCCGGCTGCAGCCATCCTTACCAGGGTATGCGGACCGTAAAGCCCGATTTCGATCCGGAACATGATAACATGAAGAATGATCTCCAAGCTTTGACAAAAGAAAAAGATCTTTCATCCGCAGTTTTTTTGTTCCATTCCCCGCCTTATGATACATCCCTTGATCGTGCCGCCCTTGACGGCAAAATGATCGATTATGTACCTATGGACGTTCATGTGGGTAGTATTGCCATACAGCGGTTCATTAATGAGCGGCAGCCCCTGTTAACCTTGCACGGCCATATCCATGAAGCTTCAACCATAACAGGAAACTGGTCTGAAAAGATGGGCAATACCTTTGCCTTTTCTGCATCTTACGACAGCAAAACCCATCTTGCCCTGGTTGAATTTGATCTGGAAAATCCGGGCCGTGCGCAAAGGTTTATACTGTAAGCTAAAAATTGATCCGGTACAGCATGACCGGGAAAAACCTTTGCTGGTATTCGGTAATGACTTTTTCTGCAGAGGTGTCGTAGGTCGTACTGAAGATGTTCCCGTGATCGGTGATGTTGGTAATGTCGAGGGCCCATTCCTGGGTAAAATGCTTTTTATTTTGCTTGAAACTGAGACGGCCGTCCATACGGAAATAGGGATCGTATTGTTTTTCGAAAGCTTTTTCTTTGTTATAAACCGCCTGATCCGCTGCTCTTGATTTTTCCAGGGCAATGGGTGTGTACCTTTTGCCCCCGGCTGTGGTCAGCCTCAGGTCAATGGCCAGGGTATTCTGGTTTCCCAGCGGAATTTCATAGCCTCCAAGGGCATTGATCACATAGGTGTTGTTGAATGCGGTATTTCTTTGGATACCGTTGCTTCCGTGGTACTTGCTGTCGAACAGGGACGCGGTGATCAAGAAGTAATAATTGTTGCTCAGGAACTTTTCCAGGGTAAATTCCAGGCCGTAATTGCGGCTTGTTCCCTGGTTGACCAGGCTGTCGACGCGGGTCAGATGAAAGCTTGCCCCGTAATTCGCCAGGGAAAAGTAACTGTTTTTTCGCTCTACCGGAATGTCATACTGGTGCTGGTAATAGCTTTCTGCCTTCAGGCGCAGGTTTCTCGTCAGGCTGTAATCGTAAGACAGCACAATCTGGTTGCTTTTTGTAAAATCCAGATCGGTATTGGTTTGAATGTAATCTCCGTCCGGCGTCCAGGTCTTTACAAAGTACAGGAACAGCGGCTGGAGCTGTGAATGTGTTCCATATCCCAGGCTTAATGTTTGGTTTTCGTTGAAGTTCCATTCGGTGCTGAATCTGGGCTCTACGATCCATGTATTGTTATATCCAAAATATTGTCCGTGTATGCCTGCATATATGGAAAAATCATTCGTGAACCGGTGTTCCCATTCTCCGTATCCCTGCCAGAGCATAAGGTTTTGCTTCCGGGAGTCGGTTTGGGTGACGTATTCGGGCTCCCCGGGGGGTCTGTTGTAACCCTGAAAGGCACTGTCAAGGTAATGAATGGAGTGGCTTTCCATACTCACCCCAAAATCAACGGTATTCCGGGCATCGAATTTTTTGACCAGCTTGCTGTAGAAACCCATCTTCCATTGCCGGTTGTTTTCATCATAGAACAATTTTTTGGTTCCATCTTGATATAGCGAATCGATATGGGTAGTAACCCTGGTGCCCGAAACGGAGATGCTGTTTTTTATCCGGGTGTTTTCATTGAAGAAATGAAGGTGTGTCAGGCCGGTCACGGCCATATCCGATCCGTTTCTTGTGCGGTAGCCTTTGGGTGCATCAAAGGTTTTTGCGGTGCTGTCTCTTTCCTGTCCCAGATCGATGTGACTGGTGCCGCCCAGCCCGAACATGGAGATCTTACCTTTTTTGGTAGGAAAGTTGAGCTTGAAGGATAGATCCTGGTATTCCGGAACGGCTCCTACGCCCAGGTTGATCCCCAGCTCGTTCATAACGGAAAGGGTGGAATACCGGTAATTGGCCAGGTAAGAAGCTTTCGAACTGTCGGAAAAAGGGCCTTCCGCTCCCAGCTCAAAACCATTGAATCCCACCTGACCCACATATTCCCTTTTTTCATTGTTTCCGGTGCGCATTTTCAGATCGAATACCCCCGACAGGGCATTGCCGTATTCTGCCGGGAAAGCACCTGTAAAAAAGTCGGAATTGGCCAGCAGGTTGTTGTTAAGCATGCTTACAGGCCCTCCCGTGGCTCCCAGCGCTCCGAAATGATTGGGATTGGGGATGTTGATGCCTTCAAGCCTCCAAAGCAGTCCGATGGGCGGATTGCCACGGATGATGATGTCGTTCCGCTGGTCCCCGGCGCTGATCACACCGGCATAGTTAGCAGCCATACGGGCAGGATCACCCCAGCTACCGGCATATTTTTCCGTTTCTTCAACTGTAAAGGAACGGGCACTGACATGGGCCATATCATTGCTGGGCTGGTCCTTGCTGTTGCCTCTTACCACTACTTCCTCAAGTTCCTGGACATTTTCTTCAAGCCCGATATTCAGTACCAGTTCTTTCCCGCTTTTCAACAAAAGGTTGCGAAGGGTAATGCTTTCATATCCAACAAAGGATACCCGCAGGCCTACTCTTCCGACTGGCACATTTTCCAGTCTAAAATACCCGTCTTGATCCGTAGTGGTACCTTTAGGGGGATCGGTCTCCAAAATTAATATGGTAGCCCCCGGCAAAGGCGATTGGGTATGTTTGTCCCTTATCTCACCACGAATGGTCTGGGTCAATTGGTCTTCCTGTGCCTGCAGGCAGGTAATAGACAATATAAACGGTATCAACAGGATAAGCCGCCGCATGTTAGAATGATTTGAATTTCCAGAACAAAAAACATACCAGCCTGGAGGGAAGTTCATTTATTTAAGGAAATTAATGACTGAACACAATTATCAAGACTTCTAATATTCCTTCCACCGGAATCCTTCCGGGTTCATTACGGACATGTTTTCCCCGGACTGGGTCAGAACCAGCAGCCCGTGTATGGCAGCAAGTTCATAGCTGTCGGAAGGAATGCTCATGCCGGCCACTGCTCCTATAATCCTTTTATTGGCGTACTCACGAAATAACGGTTTAAATTTGGCCAGTTTACGGTTAACAAAGTCGGTCACATCATCGGGATGAAGTTTGTATTTTACTTCAATGACAATGGTATATTCCCCGTTGTGAAGGACAATGTCATATTCTCCCTGCAGTTTTTTCGAGGTTCTTGCCAGGTGATCCACTTCTGTATATTCAATACCGAAAAGCGAACTTCTTGCTTCCAGGCCCCTTCTGAAAAATTCTTCCGCAACATCTTTGCTGTTTTCCGATACACCACCGTATAACTTAGCCAACCTCTCAATTTTTCGGTCTGTTTCCTGCATGCGCTTATCGGTTTCCTGCATACGTTTATCGGTTTCCTTAAACTGCTTATCGGTCTCCTGGAACATTTTCCAGACCTGGTTAAAAGAAACCGGCTCCCCGTATTCCGATAGCGGTTCATTGGCATCGTTTTGATCCTTTTTGCTCATGGTAAGTTGTATTTCCGTAAAAATAATAAATTTCCCGATTTTAAAACAAAACGCGACTAAGATGTAAAATATTTTTGGTATGCTTTCTGACAAAAGAAATTTCTGCTGCTGTAACAGTTGTTCTTAAATTTCAGGACCCTATTCTGCCGCAGCAAGAGTGGGTTTTTTATGGCGGGAATATGCTCCTGCAGCAGCAGCCCCCATTAGCGACGCCAGGAATGCACCCCTGCAGCAGCAGCCCCCCATTAGTGACGCCGGGAATGCACCCCTGCAGCAGCAGCCCCTATTATTGACTCCGGGAATGTACTTCTGCAGCAGCAGCCCCCCATTAGTGACGCCAGGAATGTATCCCTGCAGCAGCAGCCCCCCATTTTTGATGACAGAAAAGCTATGCTGCTACAGCAGGACGGATTGGTGCAGAAGAGAAAAATTTTCAGGCAACAGCGGAATGAATGATTTACAGTAACGCAGTCAGCGGATATTATAGACAGACTCTAATTATTTTGATCTGACTATATATATATTATGGTTTATTGTTATATTTAGCCTGTCGTTTCAGACAGTAACTGATTACTCTGTATAACGCAAAAACAAATATTGTACAACCCCTATGCCTCAACAAAGGTCCAAAGAGGACGAAATCAAAAGCATGAATCTCCGGTCCGAGGAATTTAAGGAAATTCTTGGCCGGCCACCGCGCTGGACCATCCGCTGGGGAATTAGCCTGATTTTTGGTGTTATTGCCTTGCTGATTTTGGGCAGCTGGTTCTTCAGATATCCTGACGTGGTACCTTCAAAGATTGTGGTAACCACAGAAAATCCACCTGCACCTATTGTGGCAAAGGCCACAGGAAAGATCGAGCATCTGCTGGTCAGTGACAAACAAAATGTGGAGCGCGGGCAGGCTCTGGCTGTCATTGAAAATACGGGCAATTATAAGGACATGCTAAAGCTCGAATCGGTACTGAAAGATTTTGATGAAAGCATTCGGGCGGAAGAGATCAATCCGGAATGGACGGAAAAGTCATATGAACTGGGAGACGTCCAGTCGAAGTACTCGCTTTTTTTAAAGCGTTTTGAAGATTATGAACATTTTCTGCAACTGGATTATCACCAACGGAAGATTGCTTCCCTGAAAGATGAAATGGGGCAGGCGAAGCAGCATTATCAGGAGCTTCTTGATCAGAAAACCACCCTTGAGCAGGAATACTACCTTGCAAAGCGTCAGTTTGAAAGGGATTCGGTATTGTATGAAAAAGAAGTCATTCCGGAAGCCGAATATGAGGCCTCAGAGTCGAGGTTGTTGAATAAGAGATATTCTCTGGAGCAGATTGATGTGAGCATTTCCACTGCAAGGGTACAGCTTTCCCGGATCGAGCAAAATATACTGGAACTGGAGCTTCAGTACAGAAAGCAAAGAAATCAATTGAGGTCGAGCCTGATGGAAAGCTATGACAATTTAAAGGCCTCCATTGATGAATGGAAAAGAAAATATTACCTCGAATCACCCATCAGTGGGAAAGTTACGTTCACCCGTTATTGGAGCGAGAACCAGCACGTGGAGACCGGTAAGCGGGTAATGACTGTTATCCCTGCTAATGAAGGTGAGATCATAGGAAAGATGACACTGCCCTTTCGGGGGGCAGGGAAGGTAAAGGTGGGGCAGACCGTTAACATCGAATTTGCCAATTATCCGCCTATGGAATATGGCATGGTAAAAGGGGTTGTCAGATCTATCTCCCTGGTGCCCGAAAATCAGTCTTACACTGTTGAAGTGGACTTACCCAACGGTCTGACTACCTTTTACGGAGAGAAGCTTGAGTTTTCCCAGCAGATGCAGGGCAGGGCAGAGGTCATTACTCAGGATACACGGCTTTTGGAAAGGATTGTCAGACCACTGAGGTATGTGGTGAACAAGAGTGTAAGTGATAGAAGTGTGGAATAATCGCATTAAATGAATTATTATATTAATTACCAATTATCAAATTCCAAATCACAAATAATATCCAATGACCGAATATTCAATGAATCAAACCCCGCCTCTTCTAAGTTTTGAATTTTTGTCATTGGAATTTGGTTATTGTTTGTTATTTGATGCTTGGAGCCTGGTAATTTTTCCCTGATGTTTTTTCTCCATCAGAGTTTTTTCATTATTCTTTTTCTTTGAGTGAAAGTTGCAACTTTCCTGTAGCCGATGTTTTTAAGCATTTTTACTGCCTGGTCAAAATACTGGCCAACCTCATTGGCCACATGGGCATCCGAGCCCAGGGTTACAGGGATGTTCGATTGAAAGCACATTCTGACGAAATCCTTATCCGGATAGATTTCCCTGCAAGGTTTATTCAATCCATTGGTGTTGATCTCAATCACCTTATTTTTTCGCTTCAGTGACCTGATGAGTTTTTTGTACCATTCATGAGGAGAATAAGTTGGGTAGTAGGCGAATTTCTTGATCAGGTCGATGTGGCCCATAACATCATAAAGATTGCTTGAAATGGCCTTTCTGACCACCGAGAAGTAAGAATCGTAGAGGACATCAATATTGGCATTTTTGAATCCACCGGGGTCGTTGTCAAAATTCCAGTCGTTTATAAAATGTACCGAGCCGATAACATAATCCAGGGGCAGATTGTCGAGGATGGATCGGATCTCATTTTCCCTTCCGGGGATGTAATCGACTTCAGCACCAAATTTGACCGAGATGGGCCATTCGTCCTGCCTTTTCAGGAAACTCACTTCTTCTTTCAGATATTCCAACTTTTCTCTGTCTATTCCCCATTCGGTATGCATTACGAAAATATGATCGGAAAAGCCCAGTTCATCAATTCCCGCATAGGCTGCCTGCTGAAGAAAGCTCTGATGGTCGCTTTTGCTGTCGGAATAGACCGTATGTGTATGATAATCGGGTAACATTCGGATAAAGTTATCACTAAAAAATGTAAAACTCAAATTTCTACATTCATTCTTTTCATATTCTTCAGGGCAGAATAGTAAATCAACATGGATGTAATTGATGTACAATGAAAAACATCAGAATCTTCATTTATTTGTTTAGGAATGATAGAGGTTAATGTTTTCACTCTGATCGTTGATTTTGAATGTAATCCAGTATTTGAACTTCTTCATCCGGATGAAACCATACCATTGACTTATCCCTGGCAAACCAGGTAAGCTGACGTTTGGCATACCTGCGGGTATTTCTTTTAATCAGCCTGATGGCTTCTTCAAAAGAGATGTTGCCTTCGAAATAATCGAATGATTCCTTGTAGCCAACGGTATTCAGGGGATTAAGATGTTTGTATTGATATAATTTTCTGGCTTCTTCGATCAGTCCTTCTTCGATCATCCGGTCAACCCGTTTGTTGATCCTGTCGTAGAGTTCCTGCCTGTTCCTTTTCAAACCGATCTTCAGTATATGAAAGGGCCGTTTTTTCTTTTTGCGGGTAAGAAACGAGGAATAGGGTTTGCCGGTGGTCAAGGTAATCTCCAGGGCTTTAAGTATGCGTTTGGGATTTTTCAGATCAATGTTCTGATAAGATTCCGGATCAAGCAATTTCAGCTGATTTCTGATGCTCTCTATTCCTTCCTCCTGGTATTGTTGGACAAGTTTCTCCCTGATTTGCTGATCTGCTTTGGGCAATGCATCGATCCCCCCGCATACGGCATTGATATACAAACCGGAGCCACCCGTCATTATCATGGTATCCTTTTCCCTGAAGCGCTCCTGAAGCAGATCGAGTACCTCCAGTTCAAAAATACCAGCCGTGTAATAATCATGTATTGATTTTGTAGCGATAAAATGGTGCTTCACTTTCTGAAGCGTTTCCTTGTCAGGACGGGCTGTTCCGATTTTCATTTCTTTGTATATCTGGCGGGAATCAGCGGATATGATCCCGGTATCCAGTTTCCCGGCCAGGTCTATACACAGGTCGGTTTTTCCCACTGCCGTTGGACCTGCAATTATAATAAGTGTATTGCCGGCCATAATGCTAATGACTTGAATTGTTCAGGGAAAGCAGAAAACGCATGGTGTCCAGGTTATCTGCATAATCCCATAAGGGTGGGTATTGAGCTTGTCCGAAGTCCATGCCTTCGGGAAATTTCTCCGAATGGGTGACAATGCATTGTATCCGGGGTTTCTTTCGATCCAATGCATTTCTGACTTCCTTCAGGTTATGGTATCTTTCATAATACACAGTGGAGATTGGAGAGGGGATTTGTTCATCTTCCCTAAGTAAAAGAAACCCGTTATCCAGATGGGGCGCCTGATTCATGGTATAAATGGCTTTGTTGTAATCATAATTGTTGGAATATTTATGATGGTCTATTATCCAACGGTAATGTTCCACGTTGCTGAACAGGCGGTCCGGATTAAAATCTTTCGGTATGTATAGCTTGGATACATTTCTGCAGCCCATACCGAAATATAGAAATATGTCATCGGCGAGCCGGGTCAGTTCCTCGTCATCCTCCTCACCAGTGAGGACTGCCACCCCGTTCCGGTTTTTCCTTATGATGTGGGGATATTGGCTGAAATAATAATGAAAATAACGGGAGGTGTTGTTGCTGCCGGTAGCGATGATGGCATCAAACTGCTTCAGAAATTTCTTTTCAAACATGATCCTTTCACTGAATCCGGGTTCGATGTCTGTGAGTATCCTGGCAATGGCTTTGGGCAATTCTTCATCTTTTGATGAAAGCTTGCCATAATAAATGTTTCCGCTGAGCAGCACGGAAAGGAAATCGTGAAAACCAACAAAGGGAATGTTACCGGCATTGACCACACCGATCTTTTGAGGAGCTTCGGGTGGTTTTCTCAGTTCCGGATATTGTTCCGTCCATTTTTCCAAATGTTCTTTCCTGAGGTTAGAGCCAATGGTTTTTAAGGCTTCCCGGACAGAAAAAGGTATAAACCAGGGATTGACAATACCTGCTTTCTCCAAAGCACCCCTAAGCAGTTTGTGGTATTCATGGTCCGGGCTTTTTTTATCCGGACCTGCCACATGGGTTCTTAAAATTTCTCCCAGCCTGATAAAGGTTTTTTTTCTTGTTTCCAGATCCATAAAAAAATTTTATGCTTACCATATTTATATATGTAACGATAATACGGTAACGGTAATGATATATATACGCTCTGACTGTGCAAATATAAAAAGGGGATTGAATTGCGCTCCCCTTTTTATATTTTGTAAACAAAAAACTTTTGGGATTGGTTTTTTTCAGAACGGAAGCAGTGAAATGATATATGGAATTGTCACATCTTCCAGGAAGGGCAACAGAGCAAAGAAACCGCCTGCCAATCCCAGGATGATGAGTAGCATCACCAGCAGAAGCAGAGCGCCTCCAAGGCTTACTCCAATTATAGAGCATATCCTCCCGGCTTTTAGATTTTTGATTGAAGCTTCCGTATAGGCATCAGGATTTTCTTTGTACATCCTCATGGGCGTTCCGGATAACACGAGGCCAATAATGCCCAGAATGATGCCCAGCAAACCCTGGGTACATAGTACGCCTACAATGGAGACAATGCCTAGAACGAGTATCGCTGTGGAATTGGGTAGCATTAGCTTGTTACCTTCTCCTTGTGGACCAGTAGTTGCATTTTCCATAACATTAAGTTTTGTTAGTTAACGAATTGAATGATATAATGGATGATGATTATTGCCATATCTCCTATAAATATATATTTCAGCAAGAGTGCCCCGTTTTTGAAATTAAAAATCAGATGCAATATAAGCAAAACAAAAAGGAATAACATCGGCATCAAACCGGGAAACAACTGGAAGCTTTCCCAGATGTTTCCTTTGAGCAGAGCTATCAATGAGCGCTGAAAACCACACCCCGGACATTCCACCCCAAGTACTTGTTTATAAAGGCAAGACTGCATATGCGCCTCAAGCCAGTTGATAATATGCTCCAACATCTAAGATTGATCTTCTAAATCGGGATTTCCCAATCATATTCATTAGTACGCCTCATTTTTCGGCTTCTAATGAATTGAATGGGGTAAAGTAAATGTCAAACAACCTGAACTTTTTTCATCTTCAGCCGGATCTTATTCTTCATGGAATAACAACGAAACGTAATCCACCACTTCATTTGAAGGAATTACCTGTCCCGAATTCCCTTTTCGAAGGATTTTTGCTTCAGGGTTTTCAGAGACCAGCCGGGCATATTCCATAGCCGCCATGATGGGCCCGTATCCACAAACAGAAATCTGTTTCTCTGAAATTACCTTTTCAATACCTTCAGTATCGAAGTTCTGTATTTTATCCAGTACCTGCTGGTCCTGTTCTTCTCCGGTTTTTGGGGTTACAAAATGAGAAAAATCCGAGGACGCAACGATAAAGATCTTTTTATTCAGGTCTTGGTTGGCCTGATAAATATTCTTTGCCAGGTTGGAAGCATTCCGGTAATTCTGTAATGTAATGGTGACGGGTGCGATTTTGAAGTCATACTCAAGAAAATGCCTCAACATAGGTACCATCACTTCCCCGGAATGCTCTCTCTTTTCTTCAAGATCCGATACGGGAATGTTCAGCTTGTCAGCAAAATCTTTATCCACCTCTACTTTGCCGTAGGGCGTGTCCCAATAGTCATTGCTGTCGAAAGCCACCTCATTGCCCATCCCGGTATGGTTTGGGTTGATAATAATGAATGTATCGAACTGGCTGGCATGATTTTTTACGATTTCAAACAGATGAACAGCCTGATAGGCAGAGAACATGTATCCTGCATGAGGGGCAACTCCCCCGATTATTTTTTTATTTGCCAGGTCAACCTCGATGTTATCTTTTTCTTTACTATATACCATATCCAGCAACTCCTCAAGCTCGTTCCTGCTTTCAGGATAAAACTGACCTGCAACTGTTGGTTTTCTCACATTCATATTGATCTGATTTTATCTGATGAATACTTTATTTCCACATTTCACACATTTTCCCTCTTTGTCAAGACCGGGTATTCGCGTATAATATCCTTCTCTTTTCACCAGAAGGGTTTCGCAGCGGTGACAATAAGTATTGCTGCCTTCATCGAGCATTATATTTCCAAGGTAAACATAATTCAGATACTGTGAAGCCAGGTTGTAAAATTCCTTCAGCTTTGAAGGAGGGGTAGGCTCAATGGTTGATTTATACGACGGAAAATACTTTGATATATGTAATGGGGTATTTTCTCCGAGATTGTCTTTCATCCATTTCATCATCTCTTCAAATTCACCCGGATCATCATTTAATGTAGGTATCACCAGATTGATCACTTCCAGGAATTTGTCATTTTTCCTGATTTGTTTGAGCGTATCCTGTATCGGGTCGAACGATGATTTGGTATGTTTTCTGTAAAATTCATTGGTGAAACCTTTCAGGTCGATGCTGAATGCATCGATGTAATTCATCAGTTCCTGCAGCGGTTCGTGATTGATAAATCCGTTAGTCACAACCACATTTTTTAATCCCTTTTTCTTGATTTCCTTAGCTACATCTACCATAAACTCGTAATAGATTACGGGCTCGTTATAGGTGTATGCAATCCCAAGGTTATCTTCCCTTTTTACTGCCAGGTTGACAATATCCTCCATCTCATAGGTGTGTTTTCTTGAGATATCGTCGGGGGTAGCCTGAGATATCTCCCAGTTCTGACAAAAGAAACATTTCAGGTTGCATCCGATGCTTCCCACCGATAGAATGTTTCTTCCCGGATGATAATGGTATAAAGGTTTCTTTTCAATGGGATCAAATCCCAAACCGGTTATTTCACCGTAATTTTCAGAATAAAGCTTTCCGTCTATATTTTTTCTTACTCCGCAAATCCCCCGTTGCTGATCTTTAATGATACAATTATGGGGGCATAATTCGCATTGTACTTTTTTGTTTTCAAGTTCTTCGTAAAATAATGCCTCTTTCATACCTACTCCTTCATTTCACACCAAAGCGCTTAAAGTTTTGCACCGGTATCTCCTGGGTGATTACATCTTCCACTCTTGCCGTTGCAGGACCCTTCCAGCACCACGAAACGAATTTGTTGAGGGCTTCAGGCTCTCCTTCGGCTTCGATATTCACTGAGCCATCCATACGGTTTTCTACAAAACCTTTAATTCCAAGCTCTTCAGCTTCGCGAACGGTGCTGAACCTGAAACCCACCCCTTGTACACGTCCCTTAACTGTTATTGCAAGTGCCTGCTTCATAAATCCACTTTTTTATTGATATCTCGTTATCGTAAAATTAAGCAGATGAAGTTTGTCCGGTGACAGATTTTCATCTATACCTGCCTTGTCCCTTGCTACTTTTATTTGTTGATCCACTGTATCTATTCCCTTCAAATTGGGAAGCACATATGAACTGTTGCCTTCCTCATCTTTTACAATAATACCGTGTTTTTCGGGTTTTAAAAGTGATTTATTTTCCACCTCCCTAGGATATGAAAGAACGTCAACAGCAAGTGTGATATTATCCAGCTCTTCCTCTTTTAGGGGGTTTGTTTTACCAGCCACGTCAACAGCAGATACTGCATTTTCAATGATTTCATTATACAGGCATTCATGAATGGGCTCCACTGTTCCTATATTGGCCCTTAAAGTTTCATTGGAATAAATCGAAACAAAACAGGGTAACCTTAATTGCAATGCAATGGGAATTTCCGATTTATCTTTAAGCATTTTCTTACCTGTCTTCATATACAATAAGATGGCATCATATGCGATCTTAGCATAAATGGTTTTCGGTTCAAACATAATTTAATTTTTGATTTAGAATTTGATGGATAATTTGCATAATATGAAATTCATTAGTGTAACAGTTTATTAAAAAATTGAATTTCAAATTGATTTATAT
>CAYNPZ010000055.1:0-3429 GCA_964399175.1 uncultured Bacteroidales bacterium
AGCATCGCCTGACCCCCCGTTACCGGAATCGCCTGGCCGGTTTCGTAATCCTGATCCATCACATAGTATATTGCTTTGATCAGGTCGTCAACCTGGCAGCCCCGGCCGGCTGGTATCCTGGATTCGTAGTGTTTTTTAACATCCTCGATCGTTTTGGCGCCGGGCACCTTGCCGGCTTTCAGGTACTGCACGAACAATCCCTCCTCCGGGTCGGACCACAATGGACCTTCGAAATAGTTACCGGGGCAAATGGAGTTCACCTTGATCCTGTAGGGGATCAGTTCAAGGGCGAATGACTGGGTGAGCCCGATCCCCCCGAATTTGCTTCCTGCATAGGTAAAATTCTTTTTGCTTCCTACCAATCCCGATTTGGAGTTGATCTGGATGATGTCCATGAAGTGGCTGTCATGATATTCAGACTGGAGCTTCATGACCCTGGAAGCCTGCTTTGCGCTGATATAGTATCCTTTGTAATTCACCCGGGTGATGGCTTCGAAGGTGTCGGGATCCATCTCATCCAGCCCGCCGGCTTTCAGGATACCTGCATTGCTGATCATCAGGTCGAGGCCACCGAATTGCCTGACGGTTTCAAAAATGCAGTTTTCCATGGAAGAATCGTCAGATACGTCGGCCTGCACGAAGGAAATTTGGTTTTGCATATCTTGTTTATTCAGCTCTTCTACCACTTCCTTTCCCTTTTCTTCTTTAATATCGGCGATGACCACGTTGATTCCCTTTTGGAACAGCTTGCGTACAATCCCTTCCCCGAAACCCTGGGATCCCCCAGTGACAATGGCGGTTTGATGCTTTACGGGAGCGGCTTCCCTTTTTCCTTTGGCAAGCGCATGACGGTATTTTTCAGCCTCCCAGTTTTCAATGAAGGAAATCTGCTCTTCCTTCATGAAGTTTGGGCCGCCAAAGTTCTCTGAATATTGGCTTATCTTGATGAGATCTTCATAGATATCCAGTACCGTTTCGGCTGATCTGGCCTGATCATCCACCGAAATGATCCCCAGGTGCTTGATAAGAATGATTTTGGGAATATCTCCATAATCCTTATGAAATGCTTTTAGCTTCTTTTGGAAGGTTTCGAGTATCTTTTCCGGGTCGTTTTCTTCGTTGATGTAGAGGTAATGGGATTTACAAAAAACGATGATATCCGGGGTAAAGGGGGCGAAGATCTTTTGGAATGTATGTTCATCCTGCAGATAAGATTCGATTAATGCATTGTTGCGGATCTTCAGTACTTTAAGTCCGACTTGTGAAAGCATCATTCGGATGGCCGGCAGAATATCCGGGATATTGCTGTCTACAGGACGTTCGGTTGTATCTGGCCTGTGGGTTACCTGATTTTCCAAGGTATTCATCACCTCATTATATAGCTGCCGTATCTCGTCCGGAGTATCCGCGCTCACGAACAATCCGTGGTTTTGTATGAAGATCAGCTTCGGATCGGAGTTGTGCTGCTGACGGTAGTTGTGAATTCCCTGTTCAATCCGTTTAAATAATGTATATCCCGGATCGGTGTATTCAATGTACAGGGCCTTATCCTGAAACAGTTCTTTTGTTTTGGCTTCAGCTTGTTTGCTGCAGAGTAAACCGTTAACCAGGGTGGGATGGGTATGGATGATATAGCTATACTCAATGAGGTTATGCAGACTGGTTTCTACCGATGGCCTTTTGTCTGTAGCTGATTCCGCAATGCTTGCCACCAGATCATTCTTGACCTCCTTCTCTCTCTCCTGAGGGTCGGTACTGTATTCCTTTGAGCTGATGTCATTCAGTTTTTCCCGGGAGAGCTTGAGCAGATCGGATTCCTCAAGTTTCCCCATGAAAGAGCCGCTGGCTGTGATCCACAAATGCTCTTCATTTTTAAAAGAGGAATTGCCCCCGCTGGCAATGACAAAATCCTTGTTGTTGCCGTAATATCTTGAGAGTTGAATCAGGTTATCAATTTCCTGTTGCATAATATGTTGTATTATGGATTATTCAAAAATTATGGCCAATGCTTACCGTAACATGTCAATGAATTTACCTTGCTAAAAACTCAGCCATCACTGCCTTCCCTAAATCAATAAAATCTTCCCTGGCCTTCAGTTTGGGCTCATTGGCGGCCGACAGAAATCCTTCTTCTCCTCTTACCTTTTTATACTGATGAGCTGCAATCACTGCTGCCCCTTCGAAGGAGATTCGTTCCAGCTCTTCACCAAGGGGCACATTGTTCCGGCATGTAACCGTTAAAGGTTTTAGCGCCGGAGTATTGTGCTCTGTTCCAAAAGTAATGATAAAATTTTGTTCATTAAAAAAATGGACAAAATCGTTCAGTACTTCATGGGAATTTCTTCCGGGAATGAGCTCGATGCACCCTACATTCAGGCCTTTCAATTCTCCCAGCATGGTAGACCAGTCGCCTTCAAAATCCGTATATTCACCTTTTTCATTGTCAAGAAGAACGGGATAACATGGAATGCCGCCGGCATCAATGATGATATCCTTGATTTGTTCCAAATTGAGGAATGCGCTTTCATCCTCAGGGACAAAGGCCCGTCCTCCTTTTTTTAACAGGTTGCTCCGTAGCTCATTTTGAAGAGCCGCTTTGTCAGAAAGATCAGCCTGGGATTCTTTTCCTTCGTACATTTTTTGTAACAGAGACCTCATTTCCTCCTCCGATGCAGCTTCCTGTTCCAGTTTGTCCTGGATGGCTGTGGCAATATGGCGTTCGCGAACCAGCTCCCTGGCATAATGCTGTTTTATCTCTTCAAAATCAATGTGAATGGGGATATTCAGCTTCTGAAAGAAATCATTGGCCTGTGAAACCATCTTTTTTACCTGATCCTCGCTATGCCTTTTCAGGTTGTTTAATTGCCGGGCATTTTTATCGCTCATCTTTAAGGGATAGGTCAGGCCTTTACCTGTAAAATAAGCCCTTCCCGGGTTTTTCGGATCATTGATCCGCATGTCCTTTTCCTGAAAATCTTTGAGCAATCCGATAAATTCAATGTTGAAGAGAGGAAATATCCGATACTCATCCCCGAACTGATAAAATTCCTCGTATCCCGCTGTTGTATAGAAGTCATTAATCCCCAAAGCTGAGATATTTTCTTCCTCAGCCATCTGAAATATCTGAGCGATGTTTTCAAAAGCACTGAAAGAATAAGGAGTGTGGAGGTGGTTGTTCACCTTGTAACTCCCCGGATAGGTATCCGGCCTGTGCTTTTGCAGCAGCTCTTCTTCAGAAGAAAAATCCTGTAAAATGTTCATGGTTCTTATCTGTTGGTTTTAATTTGTTTCTAAAAGAAATGCCTGCCCGCAGCAGGCGGGCTTAGATCCTATAATCTTGCATAGAGCAAAGAACTCAGAGCAAAAAGTCTCGCCTCTCGGGTCCCGTGTTCCTGCCCCGCAGAAACGAAGTGAAGGCGGGGTCGGGTT
>CAYNPZ010000055.1:3529-23864 GCA_964399175.1 uncultured Bacteroidales bacterium
CCACCTTTCGCTCTTCTTATCTGCTCGTTAGTGGTAAAGTTCGTGGTCACCTGATGGCCCTTCAGCGGCAGAATCTTTTCGTGAATGGCATCGATCATTTTTTCCGGTGTAGGCAGGAAATGGTTCTCCTGCTCATACGGCGGAATGATCCAGTTCCTTGATCCAACCACCGCCGGTGGGCCATCCAGATCATCAAAAGCCATTTCAGATATATTCTCTGCCATATCTTTCAAGAAGGAGTTCCGTGAAGAAGCATCACTGGAGAGCAGGATCTTCCCTGTTTTCTTAACCGACTGCAGTACGGGCTCATAATTAAAAGGTACCAGTGACCGGGCGTCAATCAGTTCGGCTTCCACGCCGTATTTTTCTTTCAGGGTATCGGCCGCTTTGAGGGCGGTGTAAAGAGTAGAACCGATGGTCAATATGGTGACATCTTTCCCTTCCCTCTTGATATCCGGCTCACCGAGCGGTATCTCATAATATTCATCCGGTACGCCTTCCTCATGGAACCACTCACCGATGCCGTATATGCGCTGGCTTTCGAAGAAGATGACCGGGTCGGTGCCTTTAAGGGCTGCATTCATAAGCCCTTTGGCATCATACGGTGTTACCGGGTATACCACTTTCAATCCCGGGATATGGGCAACAAGCGATGACCAGTCCTGCGAATGCTGTGGACCGTATTTGTTCCCTACGGATACCCTTATAACCACCGGCATCTTGATTACATTCCCGCTCATCGACTGCCATTTGGGAAGCTGATTGAACACTTCATCGCCTGCACGGCCCAGAAAATCGCAGTACATAATTTCTGCAATGACGCGGCCGCCTGCCATACCGTATCCGATGGCGGTGCCGACTATTGCACCTTCCGAAATGGGAGAATTGAACAGCCTGTTGTAGGGAAGCGCTTCGGTTAATCCGCGATAAACGGCAAATGCTCCGCCCCAGTCTCTGTTTTCTTCCCCGTAGGCAACCAGCGTAGGATCCGTGTAGAATTTATCGAGTATGGCCTCAAATATGCCGTCGCGCAGCTGATAGGTCTTGACTGTGGAATGCGGATTTCCATTCTCGTCCAGGCCGTAACGATGGCGCTTGGCAAGTTGCTTTAGCCTTGGATTTTCCTCTTTCGGAATCAATGTCTCAGGTTCCCGGTCTTCCATCTTATCAATGGATTGATTGGAAAACATCATTTTCCCAACCAGATTGGGATCCTTGTCTAAATCCAGACGTGGGGATATTTCCTCATCAATAGCCAGGTTGTATATTTCCTTCAAAATTTCAATGGTTGAGGTCTGAGTGGAATTCAGTTCCTTTTCCGAAGCCACCTGGTTGCTGAGCAGATCATCTTTGAAACTCTGAAGTGAGTCTTTTTCCTGCCATGCTTCTATTTCTTCCTTGGTGCGGTAGGTAGAAGCATCGGAAGGAGAATGCCCGCTTATGCGGTAGGTGAGCGTGTCAAGCAATACCGGCCCTTTTTTCTCTTCCAAAATTTCTTTTTTCCGTTTGAAAGCGTCTATAACGGCCAGGGGGTTGTATCCGTCGATGCGTTCAGCTTGCATCATATCCGGATTTACTCCTGCTCCAACCCGGGCCAGGGCTTCAAATCCCATGGTTTCTCCTTCGGGCTGTCCCCCCATACCGTACTGGTTGTTCATGAAGTTGAATATGATGGGCATGCCTCCCTGGTAATCACCCGTCCATAGTTCCTTGAACTGATTCATAGAAGCAAAGCTCATGCCTTCCCATACCGGTCCGCAGCCCATGGAAGCGTCTCCAATGTTGGCCACCACGATACCGTTCTTTTGGTTTACTTTTTTGTAAAGGGCAGCACCCACAGCTATGTCGCCAGAGCCTCCCACCACAGCATTGTTCGGATAAATGCCGAAAGGGGTGAAAAATGCATGCATAGAGCCTCCAAGCCCTCTGTTGATACCGGTTTTCCTTCCGAAGATCTCAGCCAGTGTTCCGTAAAGAAGAAATTTAGTGGCCAGCTGTTTTACATCTCCCTGGTGGTTTTTTTCAACCACCTGAAGGATGGCCCCGTCGAAAAATTCTTTCATGATCTTCATCAGCTCGTCATCCGAAAGCTTCTCGATAGCAGAAAGCCCTTTGGCCAGTATTTCTCCGTGGCTACGGTGAGATCCCAGAATAAAATCATCAATCGTCAGATTATAGGCCATACCTACAGCGGCGGCTTCCTGACCGATCGACAGGTGGGCAGGTCCCGGATAATTATATTTTACACCATGATATTCGCCTGTAGTTTTTACGGAATTCAGCAATGTTTCAAATTCCCTTATGATTGTCATGTCCCGGTAAATCCTTTGCAAATCGCCATTGCTGAAGTTCTTTTTCTCCTCGGCAATGCTTTTTTGGTACTTATTGATCGGTATCTCACCAAAGGTGATCTTACCGGGTTTTCTCGCTTCTTTGGGATTTATAAATTGTGATTTAGGCATAATTTATGGCATTTTGGTTATATATTTTGACATTATGTGGATACCTGGAAACCTTATTGTTTAATCAAAGATTGAATTCTGTTGTCCAATGCAGCCTGGTCTGCAGCAAAGCTGGCCAAGCCCGATGCATTTAATAAAGCATCCAGGGATATTTTGTTTTCTGCGATTTGATTTTTCCATCTTTCATACACGGGAACCTTTCCGTCTTCAGCTATTTTTTCCCATTCCTCTGAAGACAAGGTTGGAAATAGATCCTGCAGACCGGCTTTATTTGCCCGGTTTACAAATTCATCCGCTGTTTCAGGTGGATTTTTATCCAACTGATGAGCAAAGTTATGTTCTATTTCGGAGTAATTCCAGAGTTTTTCAATTTTAACCGTTGTTGGATCAATATTGTCATAAAGATGAATGGTGTAATCTTTATCCCTGTTTGAAACAAAAGTAGTATTATAGTTGGCTTCGGTTTCCTTAGCCACTTTTGTTGGAATGGTAAATACATCCACACCCGCCAGGCTGGGAATTTGAGATGCGTCCCTTATACTTGCTGCAATTTGTTTGGTGGGTTCGGGGTTATTTTTTGAACTTTCGGAAATTACCCTTTGACTGGCTAAAGTGGATTTTTCCCCGATCAACTGACCGTCACCCAAATTGTTATTGATTACGAAAGCGTTTTGACGGCCAAGAAAAACATTAACATAAGAAGGTCTGGAAAATATGGTTGCAATGAGATTTTGCCTTGCACTGAAATTCAGTGTAAAGTTTACCGGTATGCCTTTTTCTCTAACCTTTCGGGTTGCAATAAATCCTGAGGGTGTAAGCGGTATTTTGATGATAAAATGCTCGGGGCATATGTCATAAAATCTTTTGGCATATGACACTGTGTTTTCAATATCATTTGCCATATCGGTATGTAATTCGACACTGACCTTGCCTCCGAATTTTTCAACAAGCTTCAGCCCGTGTTTTGCATTTAGGATGAAAGCTATCTCGATTATCCGGTCTTTTTCTTCCAGATCGGAAAGCAATTTATTGGCTTCAATAATCAGATCGTCATAAATTCCTTTTTGGATTTCTTTGTTGAGTAAGGTATTGTTTGTTGTCAGGGCTGACATCTCACTACACCAAAGATTGGAAGCTTCATCTATATCCCCTGTATCCAGCCATATTTCGGAACCTGTTTTTGCAAGGCGTTTCCATAAATCGCTTGATTCAAAATGTTGGCTTTTGGTCAAATCAATATCACTCAAAATAAAATTTCTGATTTTTTCACTTAATTTTTGTTCCATTGTAGTGTGCGTTAAATTTTTGCGAGTCATTATTGCTTTATATCAATTGGGTTGATCTGTGCTTTTTTATTTTTTAAATGCTGTTTCCTTGAATATTTCCGATACCGTGGGGTGAGGGAAAACCATTTCCTGGAATTCCTCAATGGTCAACTGTTGCTCTATGGCCATTGCTCCGCCGAATATGATTTCTGAGCCCGGCGAGCCGAGAACATGTATGCCAAGGATGTTGCCGTACTGCTTTCCTACAAGGATCTTACACATTCCATTGACGCCTTCATTTTCGATAACATATCTTCCTGCATAAGCCATCGGCAGGGAACGAATCTCATAGGAAACATTCCTTTTCCTTGCTGCTTCTTCGGTAAGGCCGACACCGGATACCTCGGGATGGGTGTATACCACTGCCGGAACACCTTCATATCGCATCAAATCCTTTTTGCCTAGCATTTGGTTGACTGCAACTTCACCTTCTCTGCTGGCTGTATGGGCAAAGAGAGAATAACCGGTCACATCACCGGCCGCATACACATGGGGTGTATTGGTCCGGCAATATTCATCGATCTTAATTCCACCGTTATCATATTCAATATCCAACTTTTCAATGCCCGGAAGCTCAACAACCGGTTTTCTGCCCGCACTCAATAAGATATGGTCGGAGCGAATCTTTTGTTGCTCTCCATTTGATTCAAAGGTGATCTCCTTGTTGTTCATTTGCGTTACTTTGGCAGACAACTTGATATCCACCCCTTTCTTTGTAAGGGTTTTCCTCAGCATTGCTGCCAGCTCCCGGTCCATCCCGTTGATGATCTCGTCAAGCATTTCGATCACTGTGACCTTTGTACCCATGGTGGCGAAAAAATCGGCAAATTCAATACCGATCACCCCGCCTCCGATGATGGTCATTTCATCGGGAATCTCTTCTATCTGAAGGATTTCCCGGTTGGTATATACATTTTCTTTTTTCAACCCTGGGATTGGTGGGAAAAATGTTTCGGATCCTGTGGCCAGCAGAAGGTTTTTGCATTCAAATAAATCATCGCCGGCTTGTATTTTGATGTGATCGGAGTTCTTTTCAAGAATGGTAGCTTCCTCCATCACCATCTCTACTTTACTGTTCTTCAGTTGCGATTTGATACCTCCGACCAGCTTCTTCACCATTTTATTCTTGCGTTGCATGAGCCGGGAGATATCGTAGGATACCCCTTCCAGGTCAAGACCGTATTTTTTGCCCTCTTTGGCATATTCATAAAGCTTGGCCGTATGCAGAAGTGTTTTGGTAGGGATACATCCTTCATTCAGGCACACGCCACCGATAAACTGTTTGTCGAACAAAACGGTGGATAAGCCATTGTGCCCCGCACGTTCCGCCGCAACGTATCCGGCAGGTCCTGCACCGATTATTCCTAAATCATAAGACATGTTTTGTTATTTTACTATGGTTTTCTATTTCTACATTGATAAATCCCAGGCACCAAACTTCAAATCTTTTAAAATCCTAAATTCTAAACTCTGAACTCTAAATTCTAACCCAGTTTCATTTTCTGGCAAAAAATGCCCGTATGTGTTTTGGTCATTGAATATTTGTATTTGGAAATTGTTTGATATTTGATAATTGTCATTTGGTGCTTCAAAACTATTATATAAATATTTATGTTATGAATAATTGATTAATTAATAGTGGTCTCAAACGCTTCTATTTCTTCTTTTATGGTTTTCAGGAACAAAGATGCCGGTCCACCGTCGATGGCCCGGTGATCATACGTGAGCGATAGTCCGATGTAGGGAATAAACCCAAAGGCGCCGTTGCCCAGATCAGCCGGACGGTTTATTATGGTGTTTACACCAAGTATGCCCACCTGTGGCAGATTTAGCACGGGAGTAAACATTTCCACTCCATATGCTCCCAGGTTGGATACAGTGAATGAACCAGCCTCGCTGGCTATCAGTTCGGGATCGATATCTCCCTGCTTGGCCCGGTCGGAAAGGGCCTTCATCTGATTTGACAAGCCTTCCAGTGTGAGGTCATCCGCGTTTCTGACGACAGGTACCATCAGGCCGCGGTCTGTATCGACAGCAAACCCCAGGTGTACCTTGTTGAAAACTTTGATGTGATCTTCTGCAAAATGGGCATTGGCATCGGGATGTTCTTTCAGTGCCCGGACCACTGCATAGCAAACCATGTCATTCAGTGTAATATTGGATACAAGCCCTTCTTCCTTTTTGGCTTTGATGGTTTTCCTAAGCTGCAGGATATTTCGCGCATCGGCACTTGTATGGTGGGTTAGCTGGGCTGAATTCTGCAAGGAGGCATGCATGCTGGAGGCGATCAATTTCCTTACATTGGTCAGCTTTTTTACTTCATAATCTTCCCGGTATATACGATCGGTAAGGTCTTTGTCGGTAGCCCTTCCTCCGATGCCTGTTCCTTCTTTTGGAGCAGCCGCACCTGACTCTTCTGCTTTTTGGTAGGCAAGGGAAGTCGCTTTCTGGCCTGTCTGAATGGCCTGCTGGATGTCACGTTCAACGATGCGTCCGTAGGGCCCTGACCCTTTAAGGTTTTGATAGAGCACCCGGTGTTGTTCGGCCATCTTTTTTGCCCGTGGCGAGATAGCAGTTTTGCCTTCAGGCCTGGAAACCTCCGGTTCCGGGGCTGATCCTGGTTCAGATTTGGGTGCCTCTACGGGTTTCTCCTGTTTTTCTTCGGCCGGAGCTTCCTCTGCAGACTCTGGCTTAGAGCTTTGCTCACCTTCATGAGGACTGAACTCGCTGACTGGTTCACCTTCCTCTCCCAATACCGCTGTATTAGTAAGAACCGTGACTTCATCGCCCTCCTCGTAAAACTTCTCCAGAAGGGTGCCTTCTTCTTCAGCTTCATAATCAAAAGAAGCTTTATCGGTTTCATAGGTAAAGAGGATATCGCCTTCTTTCACGGGCTCCCCCTTTTCTTTATGCCATTCGGTGAGTATGCATGTTTCTACTGACTGACCCTGCTTGGGCATCATGATTGGTGTTGCCATATGGATGCTGTTTGAAGTGAACTATATACTTGTAAAGACAAGATTACAATATTTAATTTACTAAAATAAATGATATTTTTGAGAAATAAAAATAATTTATGTAAATTCGTAAAAGAAATTTTATGAAACTTGTAAATACAAGTAGGAAAAAGAAGCACGCATTGTTATGGAGGATATTCGTATACCTCAGTACCGAAAAATTTATGAGCTCCTTCGCAGTCATATCGAAGAAGGTGTTTACCGAGAGGGGGATTTGCTGCCAAGTGAAAATGAACTTTGCAAACTGCACAATCTGGCCCGGCCCACCGTAAGGCAGGCTCTTGATGCCCTGGTGAAGGACGGATACATTAAGAAGCACAGGGGAAAGGGAAGCATTGTATCCAGGAAAGATCCCAAAACGATCGGTATTTTGTCGATCGTGGGGACCACCTCGGCTGTGGGCAGGGAGAATCTACAGACGAAGATCATCACTCCGCCCACCTTGCAGCAATGGGAAGAGCCTTTCTTCTTCACGCTTTCCCAGAGAGAGAAAGAGTCGGGGTGTATCCGGCTGGACCGCCTACGGCTGGTGAAAAATGTACCTGTGTTTTACGATATCAACTATCTTCCCAACATCAACCTGCCCAGGTTTACATCCAGAAACCTGGAGAACAAATCCCTTTTTGAGGTACTGCGAAAGAATTATAAGATAGACGTCATTGGCGGAGATCAACGGATACGGGCCATCCCTGCCGAAAAAAAAGTTGCCGGATACCTTCAGGTACCGGAAGGCCAGCCGGTGCTTGAACTGCAACGGAAGCTTGAGACCAACAGAAACGGCTATTGCTTCTATTCTGCCCTGTATTGCAATACAGAAGAATATTCTCTGTACGGTAAATTTTAACCTGGTTACATCGCATGGGAGGTGATATTATTTATTCCGGTTTCAAATAGTAAGAATAAAAACTGATTTTTTCCGCATTATCATTCTGCTTTTTGGTTATAGTCCTGCATTTTTATATTTTTGGCACTAAAAGCACCAAAACATAACAAATGATAATAGAATCAAGGGCCTTTGCACGGGCAGGACTGCTAGGAAACCCCTCCGACGGATATTTCGGAAAAACCATATCCATCATCATAAGAAATTTCGGAGCCAACGTCACCCTTTACGAAAGCCCCGAGCTGGTCATCGAAGAGCAGGAAGTGGATAAAAATCAGTTCCGCAACATTCACCAGTTGATAGAAAATGTAAATGCCACCGGTTATTATGGCGGCACAAGGCTGATCAAAGCTTCCATTAAAAAATTTGGTGAATATTGCAGCGATAAGGGAGTAAAGCTGAACAGCAAAAATTTTACCATCCGTTATCAGACTTCCATACCCCGCCAGGTTGGACTGGCAGGATCAAGCGCCATCGTTACCGCCACCATGAAAGCCCTGATGCGATTTTATGATGTGGATATTCCGAAGGAAGTGCTGCCCGGATTGATTCTCTCAGTGGAAGTGGACGAGCTGGGTATAAACGCCGGTTTGCAAGACCGGGTGATCCAGGTGTATGAAGGATGCGTGTTTATGAATTTTGATAAGGAGTACTTCCGGGAACACGGCCATGGATATTATGAACCGCTCGACCACCGGCTTCTTCCCAATCTGTACCTGGCCTATAAAACCGACCTGAGCAAGGTCTCGGGCAAGGTTTTCAACAATGTCAAGGAGCGATACCATCAGGGAGACCCGGAAGTGATCGATACCCTCAGCGGGATTGCTGAACTGGCTGAAGAGGGAAAGAAAGCCCTGGCCAGCCGCGATTATCAAACATTGAATCACCTGATGGACAAAAATTTTGATCTTCGTAGCAGGATCATGAACATCTCAGAAACCAACAAGGAACTGGTAAGAACCGCCCGCGAATGTGGCGCTTCTGCAAAATTTTCGGGTTCCGGCGGGGCCATCATTGGTGTTTATGAGGATGATGAGATGTTGCGCCGGTTGATGGTTCATTTGAAAAAAATCAACGCAAGAGTTATTAAACCCTTTATAATATAAGATTTATGATCAAAAAAGCTGTTATACCGGCTGCAGGTTTTGGTACGCGCTTTCTGCCAGCCACCAAGGCCCAGCCCAAGGAGATGCTTCCTATCATCGATACACCGACCATTCAATATGTGGTTCAGGAATGCGTGGATTCAGGAATTGAGGATATTCTGATCGTTTCCGGGAAGGGCAAACGTTCCATTGAAGACCATTTCGACCGGAATTTCATGCTGGAGTCCCGTATCCTGGAAAAGGATGATGAAATCCTTTATGATCAGATGAAGCATATTGAAGAAATGGCCAATATTCACTATATCCGTCAAAAAGAATTGAAGGGCCTGGGAGATGCCATTTACCATGCAAGGTATCATTGTAGCAATGACCCTTTTGTGGTACTGCTGGGAGATACGGTTATAGATTCTGTAATTCCTGTAACCCAGCAGTTGGTGGATATTTATGCCCAGTATCGCCAGACCATTGTCGGGGTGGAAGCAGTGCCTGAAGACAAAGTATCCCGCTATGGTATTGTGGGAGGAGAGAAGCTGAGCAACCGTATTCTTCAACTTGAAAAGATGATCGAGAAGCCCGAAACCAAAGAAGCACCCTCGAATTTAGCCATCGCTGGGAGGTACGTGTTGACACCGGAGATCTTTCCCATCCTGGAAAAAACCGATCCCGGAAAAGGCGGTGAGGTGCAACTGACCGATGCCCTCAGGAGCCTCCTGAAACAGGAAGACGTTATCGCCTATACCGTTGAAGGGAAACGCTATGATATCGGTAACAAGATGGATTTTTTGAAGACTACAGTGGAATTCGGACTGAAAAGGAAAGAATTTGCCGAACCTTTCAGGGAGTTTTTAAAAGAAATACTAAAAGAAGACCACTAAACATATCCAAAAATTTAAGACCATGAAAAAGAATTTCTTTCAGCGTATGCTTTTTAAGCTGATCGGTCTGGCTTTTGTGCTGGCCGCATTTGCTTGTAATCAATCCACAGAGGGCGAACAACAAAAACCCAACGTGGTGATGGTATTTATTGATGATGCAGGTTTTGCCGATTTTAAACCTTTTGGTGAAACCCGCTATCCTACTCCCAATGTCAGTGAGCTGGCAGAAGAAGGGCGTAGCTATTACAATTTTTACGTGCCGGTGGCTGTTTCTTCAGCTTCCCGGGCAGCTCTGCTGTCAGGGTGCTATCCCGGCAGAACGGGGGTTTTTGGAGCCCACGGTCCCAGCTCGGAATGCCTTGACCCGGAGTTCGCCACCTTAGGAGAGGTAATGCAACAAAACGGTTACACTACCGCCAGTTTTGGCAAGTGGCATTTGGGTGATGTGCCCGGCCAAAGACCACCTTCAAGAGGCTTTGATGAATCCTGCGGCCTGATGTATTCCAACGATATGTGGGCATATCATCCTGAAAACCCTGAACATTGGGGGCAATGGCCTTTACCTTATTGGGAGAACGGAGAGGTTAAGATAGATTCTATGACTCCAAAGGATCAGAGGAATCTTAGTACATGGTATACGGAAAATGCGGTGGATTTCATCAACCGCCATAGTGATGAGCCTTTCTTTCTTTACGTTCCCCATTCGATGCCCCACGTACCCCTTTTTGTCAGTGATAAATTCAAGGGTGAATCCGGCCTGGGGCTCTATGAAGACGTGATGATGGAACTGGACTGGTCTGTTGGCCAGATAATGGATGCTTTAGAGAAAAACGGGGTTGAAGAGAATACCATGTTCATTTTTATCGGTTCCGACAATGGCCCATGGTTAAGCTATATGGACCGTTCGGGAAAAACCCCTTACCGTGAAGGTAAAGGCACCACCTTTGACGGTGGTGTTCGTAGTCCCTGTATTATCAGGTATCCGGGGCATATTGAGCCCAATACCAACTCGCATAAAGCTTTTGCTTCCATTGACATTTTGCCTACGATTTGTCATGTAACAGGTACTCCGCTTCCGGAGAATGAAATTGACGGAAAAAATGTATGGGATCTGATCACCCATAAGCCCGGTGCAGAAAATCCCCATGACTATTATCCTTTTGCCAGACATTCCAGCCTTGAGGGTGTGATAAGCGCAGATGGCCACTGGAAGTTACACCTGCCCCATCAGTACAGATCCCTGGAAAAAGGAGAAGGTGGAACATATAACAGGAGAGGTGTCAGAGGACTCCAGCCCGATTCCAACCTGGCTGAGCAGATCCGCAGACCCCTGACATATACGCAGCGTAAAATCGATACGGCGCTGTTTGATATGGTACACGATCCCTATGAGAAGCGGAATGTTTTTCACAGATACCCGGAAATAACCGACCGGTTGATTCAGTATGCAGAGCAGCATAAAGAGAAGTTCTATAAATAATTTTTTAAATGGGCACCATATGAAAAAAGTATTCATATTTCTGCTTTTGGGATCATTGATATATTTCAATCAATTATCCGCACAGACAAACAGGAATGCCCTGTCAGATCTGGCAAAGATCAAGGAGGGAGTAAAAAGTAAGCGCGTCAGCAGCTACGATACCACTGGTGGTAATAACGACCGCTTTGAGCACATTCAGGACGGAGAAACCCGTACCCTCTTTGACGTGGATGGTGCCGGTATCATCAACCATATATGGATTACCATCGCGCCGACGCCTGAAAACCTCAGCAGAAACGATATCATCCTGAAGATGTACTGGGATGGCAACGAGTTTCCCTCTGTGATATCTCCCATCGGTCCGTTTTTCGGCCAGGGATGGGAGGAAAGCTACAATTATTCAAGTCTGCCCTTTGCTGTTGGCCCCACTGAAGGCAGGGCATTGGTATCCTATTTCACCATGCCTTTTTCAGACGGCGCCAGAATAGAAGTTGAAAACCAAACCGGAAAAGCGATTGATGCCTTTTATTATTACATCGATTATAAGGAGGTAGAATCTCTGGATGAGGATATGGGGCGCTTCCACGCGTGGTATAATAAGGAGCTGACCGAGGCTCCTCCTGAAGGTGAAAATGAATGGGCCGTGCTCGGTGAACAGGGAAAAAACCCAACAGGCAAGGAAAATTATCTGATTGCCGATATTAAGGGGAAAGGCCATTTTGTTGGGGTGAATTATTATGTACATTCTCCTACACCCATGTGGTATGGAGAAGGAGATGACATGTTCTTTATTGACGGTGAGAAGAAACCCAGCCTTCACGGAACCGGTACAGAGGATTACTTCAATACTTCCTGGTGCCCCAAAACGGAATACTCCCATTCCTACTTTGGTTACCCAAGGGTGAACAACAACATCGGCTGGCTGGGACGAACCCATGTGTACCGTTTTCATATCACCGATCCTGTATATTTTGATAAATCGCTGACATTTTCTATTGAGCACGGGCATAACAATTGCCTGACCCTGGATTTGGCCAGCGTGGCATACTGGTACGCAAAACCGCCGCTGAACGAGCTGCCTCCTATTCCTGACAAGGAGGCAAGAGAGCCCATGCCTTTCATTAATCATATTGATATCCATAAATGGAGGCATGAATGGAGGAAGAATATGGGCAATGATGCGGACTTATGGGGCAATGAGCGTAAAAACAATGATTGATAATCCTTTAAAAGAAACCACATGAACAGAATTCTTTTTGCATTAATGGTCAGCTTTCTGCTTTCAAGCTGTAAACCTGATAAATCAGATAAGGAAGCAGAAAATGACAGACCGAATATCATCTTCATCATGACCGATGATCATGCTTACCAGGCGTTGAGTGCTTATGACGACACCCGGATGAGCACACCCAACCTGGATGAGCTTGCTTCCGAAGGAATGCTGTTTAATCATGCCTACGTGACCAATTCAATCTGTGCTCCCAGCAGGGCTACCATCCTTACGGGGAAGCACAGCCACCTGAATGGAGTCAGGGACAATGGAGCTGTATTTGACAGCACCCAGCAGACCTATCCCAAGCTTCTCCAGGAGGAAGGTTATCAAACGGCGGTTGTCGGTAAGTGGCATCTGAAATCACAGCCCACGGGATTTGATTACTGGCGGGTGCTCAGGGGACAGGGATTTTATTATCAGCCTGTATTCCGCACCCCGGAAGGAGAGGTGAAAAAAGAGGGTTATACAACAGATATCATAACCGATATGGCCATCGAATGGCTGGATAAGAAGCGCGATAGCGATAAACCTTTCATGTTGATGTATCAGCACAAGGCACCTCACAGGGAGTGGAGACCAGCCATACGTCATCTGCGCTTTAAAAAAGATGAGGATATTCCTGAACCGCCAACCCTGTTTGATGATTATGAGAATAGGGGAACCGCAGCCAAAGAGGCTGAGATGCTGATCAGCGAGCATATGGCACTGACAAGCGATAACAAGATCCGGCCTGAGATCGTGAAAGAGCTGGGATACAAGGAATTTTACGACTGGTATTACCGTGCTTTCAGACAACGGTATGGCCGGATGACCGAAAAGCAAAAGAAAGCCTGGGATGAGGTGTATGACCCGATCAACCAGGAATTCAAGGAAATGAAGCCTAAGGGAAAGGAATTGACCCATTGGAAGTATCAACGGTACATGGAGGATTACCTGGCAACCATCAAGGCTGTGGATGAAAATGTAGGCCGACTGATGGATTACCTGGATAAAAAGGGCCTGGCTGAAAACACCATGGTGATCTATACTTCCGACCAGGGTTTCTATTTGGGTGAGCACGGATGGTTTGACAAGAGGTTCATGTACGAGGAATCGTTCCGTACGCCTTTGATCATTCGCTGGCCGGGTCATATTGAACCCGGATCGGAGAACAACAACCTGGTCCAGAACCTGGATTTTGCCCAAACCATGCTTGATGCGGCAGGAGTAGAAATCCCGGGCGATATGCAGGGCAGAAGCATGCTTCCTTTATTCAATGGAGATAACAGCAACTGGAGAAATGCCCTGTATTATCATTATTATGAATATCCCAGCATTCATATGGTGAAAAGGCATTATGGAATCCGCACCAAACGGTATAAACTCATCCATTTCTATCACGATGTTGATGAATGGGAACTGTATGATCTGGAAAAAGATCCGAATGAGATGAACAACGTTATTGATGATCCTGCTTACAGTGACGTGAAAAAAAGGCTTAAAGACGAACTGGATTCACTCATGAAACAATACGGTGATTCGGATTCGCTAAGAAAAGAAATGCTGGAAAAAGATCTGAACCGATAAAATTACTTTTCAGGTAATTTTTTTGACATTCATAATCCGCGGGGGCCAATTCCGCGGATTTTTTTAACTAAATTCCATCGGCTGTTGACCGGTATTAAAATTTTTCTTAATATTCATAAAAATTTCCTCTGTTTTGTCTGAAATAGATCTTCCTATACGTTTTACTTATAGATAAAAGTGGTAAACAGGTATTAAGCGAAAGATTTTTACTCGGAAGAACAACAGTTCTTTTTCTATTTTTCTCACCTTTAAACGATAAATGCCATGAGCACAAAAACTGGTATCTGGATTGATCACAAGAAGGCTGTAATCATCAGCCTTGATGGTGAAAAGGAAGAAGTCCTTACCATTGAATCAAAAGCAGGGAAGCGCGTTCGTCTATCTGGTGGATCGCGAAGTAAGATTCCTTACGGTACACAGGAATTCGCTGCCGGGAACAGAAGGGATCGGAAGTACATGCAAAATCTTAAGCGGTACTATTCAAAAATTTGCAATCGCGTCAAACATTCGGATTCCATTTATATTATGGGACCGGGGGAAGCGAAGATTGAGTTTAAAAAACACCTGGAAGAATCAAAGCCTTTATGCGGGCTTATATCAAAAATTGACAATGCCGGGAAACTGACAGATGCGCAGCTCGCGGCTAAGGTCAGGACGCATTTCGGAGAGGAGAAGAAGAAAGTTGTACAATTGTCCCCGAAGGATCAGATTTGAAGGGACACAAATTTCTTCGATGCAATAAATTTGAGCGGGAGCACTTTTGGGCTCCCGTTTTTACATAAAACCCCCGAAGATAAACCATTCTTCGGGGGTTTTGAGTTTTCAACAATCTCTTTTAGTCCTATGACGCGGTCATGCCTTATGATATTTTCTTTTGTCAACGCTCCTCATAGGGCTCAGGTTTTGGCGTTTTGGTCGGATTTTCCTCCAGTTCCTGCATGACCCATTCCATTGCTCTAATCAATTGGGGATCTCTGCCTTTGGCCAGTTCGGTAGGATTTTCCGGCACCTGTATATCCGGTTCCACGCCGTGGCCTTCTGCAAACCAGGTACCGTCAGGGTCGTACATCCTGAAGGTGGGTACCGTAACCATTCCCCCGTCGATGAGCGAAGGAGAACCGGTCATTCCGATCAGGCCTCCCCAGGTTCTGCTTCCAATCAGGGGACCCAGGTCTCTTTTTTTGAAGAAATCGGGGAAAGCATCACCACCAGAACCGCTCCAACCATTGATCAGCATGGCTTTGGGGCCGAAGTTGGCTACGGGTGGCCATTGCCAGTTTTTTCCATCCCTTACGGCCCAGTAGGCAAGGGGTTTTCTGTTCAAAAGCTCGATAAACCGGTCGGGTATCTGACCACCGCTGTTGAACCGCTCATCAATGATAAGCCCATCCATGTGCCATTGGCCTGCGAATTGTCTGACCAGTTCCCGCTGACCATCCAGACCGGTACTGCGAACATAAATATAACCTACCCTTCCGTTGGTGGCTTCTTCAACCGTTTTCCGGTTTTGCTCGATCCATTCCAAATGACGGAGCCGGTATTCGCTGCTCATTGTTTTGACAATTACTTTTCTGGCATCCTCCATGGAAGGTTCACCGTTTACGGTTAACTCCACCACCTTGTCCGCCAGGCCCTGGAAAGCGCTGTAAGGTTCCATATCAGAAGTAAGCGTAGTGCCGTTTACTGCAAGGATGTAGTCTCCTTCACTAACATCCACATCCGGCATTGAAAGGGGTGATTGTACTTCGGCATTCCAGGGAGATCCTTCGATGATCCTTTTTACCTTGTAGCGGCCGTTGTTTTCTTCCCAGTCGATTCCCAGATAACCTACATTTCTTCGGGGGCCTGATTCACTGTTACCGCCGCCCCGGTAAGTATGGGATGCATTCAGCTCAGCAATCAATTCACCGATGATAAAATTTACATCCCAGCGGGTCACTGCAAATTCAAGCAATCCACCGTAATACTCCTTCATTCCCTGCCAGTCGACGCCGTGCATATTCTTGTCATAGAAAAAATCCCGCTCAAAGCGCCATGCATCATTGAATATCTGCTGCCATTCTTCACGGGGATCAATGTGGGTTTCCATTTCATCCAAACGCAGCTTTTTCTCAGGTTTCTGGTCAGGTTGAACATCGATGACGGCCAGCTCACCATTCACAGCTACAAGCATTTTCTTCCTGTTACCGGTCAACATGTAGTCCCGCGCATTCTCAATGATGGTTTTTACTTCTTCTTCCTCAAAATCATAGTATTTAACAGGCCGCTTGCCATTGTCCGAATGGGTATAATCGTGAAAAATTACCTTCCCTTTTACAGCTGAAAGATGGTTATAGCTGCCTGCATCTATTGGAATAATAACTGTTCGCTGCTCCAGGCCTTCAAAGTCAATGTTCACGGGATTGGCTTCGTCTTCTTTTTCTTCATCTGCTTGGTCTTCTTCTTCCTTTTCTTCCATTCTTACCTCATCATTTCTCGGACCAGTAACTGCCTGGGTGTCTTTTTGGAGGGATGTTGCAGCAATCCGGGCAGAATGGGTATAAGCAAAGGAATTGTCGAAATCGCTGTAGACAGGATTGAATGCCCGGTTGGTAATGAAGTACAGGTATTTGCCTTCGGGATCAAACACAGGCGAATGCTCATTATAGAATGGGCCTGTCAAACGATTCCTGGTTGAGTTTTCGGTATCATAAATGAATATGGAGTTGTTTCGGTTCTCCTCACCCCGGTCATAAGCCATCCAACGGCTGTCGGATGACCAGCTGACAGAGAAGCCGGACAGACCTCCCTGATACATCCACAATCCTTTGTCAACATCTGTAGTTTGATTGGTTTGTGTATTGAATATTTTGATTGCCATGGTCTGATCGACAAAAGCCAGCATTTTACTATTGGGTGACCAGTGCAATTGATAACGGTATCCTGGACCATAGCTGGTCAGCTTTTGCCTGGATCCGTCCTCCAGGTTGAGTAAGTGAAGCTCGTATTCTCCGGATTCGTCGCTCCAGTAGGCGATTTTTTTACCATCGGGCGACCAGGCTGGGTATCTTTCGGCTGTTCCGCTGCTGTTGGTCAGGTTCTTTACATATCCTTTTTCAGCCGGAAGGGAGAATAATTCACCCCTTGCTTCCACCACAACCCTTTTTCCGTCATGCGATATATAGGCGTTCTGTGTCAGTCTTTTTACGTTTTCGGGTGTCGGCTTGAGGTTTTGCTGGTCGGAAACAACGGAAATGTCCACCGGGGTAACAGATTCATCACTGAGGCTCATCAGATGCAGCTTGCCGTCTGCTTCAAAAACAATGTCTTCGTGGCCAAGCGAAGGATGATGTACATCGAACTCTGTATAGCTGGTGATCTGCCTGGTTTCACTATTATCCAGGTTGTGTGCCCACAGGTTGTATCTTTTATCTTCACCCCGGTCGGAAAGAAAATACACCTTATTTCCGCTCCACATGGGAAGCTCGTCATTGGCTACATGAGGACTGATCGTTGTATGGGAGTAATCATCTAAATCAAACAGAAAAATGGCCGGTGCCATTCCGCCGCGGTATCTTTTCCAGGTTCTGTATATCCGTGATTTGTCAGTATAGGCGATACGGTTGCCGTCATCAGAGAATGAAGCATTTTCCCCATATGGAACGGATAATTTTTCTGCCGGTCCGCCTTCATCGGAGATGAGATAAAACTGGCTGTAACGCTGGCGTCCGCTTTTTCTTGATGAGGCGAACAATACCTGCGATCCGTCGGGGTGCCAGTCCAGCACCCGGTCGAAACCGCCGTGCCAGGTGACACGGGTTGGTATGCCGCCTGTGCTCGGAGTGACATATACATCCATGTTGCCGTCGTAATTGCCGCTAAAGGCAATTTTGGACCCGTCTGGTGAAAATTTGGGCCAGGATTCTTCACCATCCGGTGAGGTAAACTTATGAGCGGTACCGCCGGATTTTTCCACCACCCAGATATCTCCGCCATAGGAGAAGGTGATGTGGCTTTCAGACACGTCGGGATAGCGAAAGAGACGCGCATCAATCTGCGCCATGATGTTGCCGCTAAAAAGGGCAAACATCAGCAAAGTGAGCGTAGTTTTCAAAAAATTCATGGTTTAAAAGGTTTAAATTGTTTGTTTATATCCGGTCCGATATTCCTGAGTTTTGGTACGAGGCGAGATCTGAGGTGTGCCTTGCAAAAAACATAATCAATAAAGGACAGGAGAATGAATGGCGGAAGATAAGCAAAATTTTTTATAAATCTTTTAAACCTGAATTATTCTCACCGCAGCTTTAGCTGTAAACAAATTTTTCCGGGTGCTTTCCTGATTTTTTCAAGTGAAAAATACATTTCATTCCTGCGGAATTGCGGTCATATGTGAGTTAAATTCTCTGTACCGGAGGCTGGTCATTGGACCTATCCTTCCCGTGAAAAAGATTCATTAATTCATCGGAGTGTTCAATTGATTTTTTGAATACCTGGGTGAGGTCAGAGCCCATCTTACCGGAAATCATATCCTGTTTTACCCGGATGATTCCCCATCTTGCCGAAGAGACTCCCAATCTCCCCCGGAGGATTCACTTTCTCACCGAAGAGATTCCCAATCTTACCTGGGTGATGACCAATGTTACCGGAAAGACTCCCAATCTCCCCTGGATGACTCCCAATCTCCCCTGTGAGACTCCCAATCTCACCGGAGAGACTTCCAATCTCACCTGGATGACTCCCAATCTCACCGGAGAGACTCCCAATCTCACCGGAGAGACTCCCAATCTCACCGGGGAGACTCCCAATCTAACCCCGGAAACTTTTTAACAATCAGAAAAATGATTAAAAAAAACCGTTTGGCTTTCGGTAATCTATTGATCGGGAAACAGCAATCATTGAGGAATGTTTGTCTATCTTTTCAACGTAATGGATCGATTTCTTTCCAATATTACCGGTTGCTCATGTAACCAGTATTCTTTTGATTTGATTATTATTTCATTCCAAATATAAAGGGTAATACAAATACCACAAAGATAGTCCATATCATATAAACTGGCAGGTAACGGGCTATGCTCATCTCTACCCGGCTAATCTCTTCATGTTTGACATTCACTTTATACAAATCGACCATTATTAAAACCAAATTTCCGAAAATCAACAGGTTTGAACCTAAAACTGCTGTTCTGTTCGGGGTAAATCCAAACTCACCTACTCTGTAAAGAATTGCCGACAGGGCTACCAGGTCAACAATCAGTGTAACAACCGAGAGCATAAACAGGATCCATTCATTAAACCGGTGCTTTGGTCTGTTTGATGTTTCTGATATCGAAAAAACAATGATGGCCATCACGCCTAAAAGCATGAGATTAAATACCAGCAGGAAGTCCCTGTCATTATAGGGGTCTTTACCTGTTACTACTATACTGGTCAGGTAGATGATCAGTGTTATTAAAACGAGGGGGCTGAAAATATTAGCAATGACCGGGGCGATCTTGTTGGTTACCAGGGAATGGTTTTTTATGATAAAGGTCGCAACAATCGGGACAGCCACAATTCCACATACAACAATATAGTTGAAATAGAAATCTTCAATATTTATATCGATTGCAGAAAATAGTCCCAGTGTAATCCCGGTCAGGATACCTCCGGCAATGATGATTATGCCCCCCCAAATAGCTAAATCCCCGTTATATCTGATATAATCCATCCGTTTCAATGTATCATTCAGATTGAAGTCTATAAAAATGATACCATACAAAAACCAGATCATCAAGGGTAGGTGGATATAGGCCAGGTTAACCGAATCACTTTGTTGGTCATATGGAAGTAAATTAATGTATAAGGCAGAAATAATAAATAAAGACAGGGAAATGGCAATTTCCCTGAATTTTATTGTTTGCTTTGTCAACAGGGAATAGAGAGATAAACCAAAAAGTACAATCAAGCCCCCGTTCTTTACATAATAGATAAAATCCTTCATTTCAATACCGAGTACTTGTGGAAGCTTTATAAGAAGGGCAGCCACGATACAACTGATGATCAGCCGCCATATATCCCTTCTTTGAAAATCGAAAGGTCTTGTCCCTGTGCTGTCTCTTTCCAGTCTTATTTTCCAGAATTCAGCCAATGGGTATTTGGCAATTTCGTGATAGATTGCATTGAATGCCTTTTCGAATTCCTTTTTGTCAGACCGGTATAAACTTTCAAGCTTTTCAGGATCTTCAATATTGTCTTTTATCTTGTTATTCATTGTTTTGGAAGGATTCTGTTTTTTGCCTTGGGTGTAAATCTAAAAAGAATTTTGGAAAGTATCAGGAGCGTATATTACATAGGTATAATGCTGTTCCATAACCAGATAAAATAAAAAAG
>CAYNPZ010000056.1:0-21251 GCA_964399175.1 uncultured Bacteroidales bacterium
AGCCAAACCAGATCACCGAAAAAAATGGTTGAGCACTTTCGTGATGTTTTCGGATAAATTCAACAGCTGCATTCATAGCAATCACGGAGCTTTCCCCATGTTTTTGAACTGCAGTTCCTTCGCGGGAAAGAATGGGATTGTTATCGTAAAAGTTGGGCGCTGACAACCATTCATCAAAACCATTGGCACCGGGATTCGTAGGACAATCTTCATATACCGATCCAACGTGCCATTTTCCAAAATGACCTGTCACATAATCTGCTTTTTTAAGCACTTCGGCAACAGTTATCTCCTGGGGACGGAGCAGGTTTCCCCATTTAAATACTCCCATTCGGTTGGGATGACGGCCAGTCAAAAAACTTGCGCGGGTAGGGGAAGAAACCGGGGCGTGGGCATAAAATTGGTTAAATTGCAAACCCTCCCCGGCCATTTCATCTAAATTTGGGGTTTTAAGCTCGGGATGTCCATTGTAACCTACATCCCCCCATCCCTGATCATCAGCCATGACCATTATGATATTGGGATGATCTTTGTTATCCTTTTCCTTGTTATTACAACCTATGATGAAAAAAGGCAATACCAATAAGTAATAGCGCTGAAAAATCTCTATAAATTTCATTTTCAAAAGTTTTTATTATAATTCATAACTGTAATACATTCATTGTAAAAATCCAGTAATTAATCTATTTAAAACATCAATGACGAGAAGACCTATCAAATCACTGTCTTTCCCGCTCATAATCAAAATACCGGTCCTGCTGGTTGGTGCCCATCTCCAGGGCCTCTTGGTTGGTCCGGGCTCCTGTGCGTTCCGCCCATCGGTTATAAAGCCTTTCCAGTTCTTCTGCCAGGTCCGGATGCTCATTGATCAGGTTATTGGTTTCACTTCTATCCGCTTCGATGTTATACAATTCCCACGGCTTGCCCCGTTCAGCTACCAGTTTCCACTGCTCTTTTCTCACTGCACGACTTCCGCGGAATTCCCGGAACATGGGCTGGCGTGGAATATACTCATTCCCTTTAAACAGAGGCATAAGACTCTTGCCTTCCATGGAAAGAATATTACTGCCCTGGTAAGTAGCGGGATAAGAAGCTCCGGCAGCTTCAAGCAAGGTAGGCATGATATCTATCAACTGCGCAGGCTTGTGGGTGATCCTTCCGGGCTCCACCACTCCAGGCCAGCGCACGATCATCGGTGTCGAGACACCGCCCTCATGAACCCACTGTTTATAGAGCCGGAAAGGCGTATTGGATGCGTTGGCCCATTCACTGTCATACGTTCGGTACGAATCGGCAGGCCCGGGCGGAAGATCGGGTGTACGGTTGAAATCGTAGGGACATCCGCCGTTGTCGGAAAAAAACATGACAATGGTATTACCGGCCAGACCTTTGCGCTCCAGATAGTCCATCAGCCTTCCGATCTGCTGATCCAGGCGATCTATCATAGCTGCATAGGTGGCCATCAGCAGTTGTTCCTCCTCTTTTTCTTCCTGGTCTAGCGACTTCCAGGAAGGAACAATGGGATCCCTTTCTGACAGTTCCCATTCAGGCTTTATAAGCCCCAGGTTCTTCATTCGTTCGTATCTCCGCTCCCGAAGCTTATCCCATCCCATGGAGTATTTTCCTTTATATTTTTCGATCTCTTCCTGAGGAACCTGCAGGGGAAAATGGGGTGCATTATGGGCCAGATACAGAAAGAACGGTTTATCCTTTTGCCGGTTGTTCAGAAACTGAATGGCATAATCCGTAAAAGCATCGGTAGAATAAAAATCATCCGGCACATCATAAGGTTTCCTGCCCAGCCGCATGTAATTCTCGCCCGTGCCAAAATCCTCTCCTGTAAAAAAATTGATGGCACCTCCCAGAAAACCAAAGAAACGATCAAATCCCCGGTCAACAGGAGTTCCTTGTTCATCCTGCCAATGACCCAGGTGCCATTTACCGGACATCATGGTGGAATAGCCTGCTTTTTTTAAAGCCTCAGCTAGGGTTATGTTGTTGGTTGTATCCCTTAGCAAATCGGACTGCTGATGGTAGAGTCCGGTAAGAAGACTGGCGCGGGTGGGAGCGCTCTTGGCGGTATTGTAAAACTGGGTGAACCGCATGCCCTCTTCGGCCAGCCGGTCAAGGTTGGGCGTGTTGATCTCCCCTCCGTAGCAGCCGATATCACTAAAGCCCATATCATCGGCCAGGATCAGGACAATATTCGGTCGTTCGTCGTTCCCCGGCTCAGCCGCCTTACCGTTCAGACGTATCATACAAAAAACAGTCAGTATAATGAGTATCCGCACCGTTTTGATGGATCGCTCGCTTAAAGGTAATCTGGAAAGGATTGTCATGGCATTTATAGGATTTTACTTTACATTTCTAACCCGAATAATCCAAACTAATATATTAAGGATATTGGAAATTTACAACTTTATCGGTGAATTATCCTCCAACAGGATGTTTATTTTCCCTTTACCTATTAACAAACAACTTCATCCCACCCTTGCCTTTTTCAATATAAAATCCTATCTTGGAAAACTCAAAGCAATCAAATTACCGCATTATGAAAAAGCAAATCATCATCATTTTTATGACCCTTGGCCTGTTAGGGCTTTCCTGCACACAGGAAAAAGAGACAAAACAGGAAGATCAGTTTCCCGAAGTATCCGGGCCGGTGCAGCTTACCGAGGGACCAAAGGAACATTTTTTTGCCAGCTATTACGGCATCAATTCATGGAGCGCCAACCAGCAATATGCCACTGTGCTGGAAACAGACATCAGGCACAGCCTGCCTACTAAAAATGATCCGGCCACGTTGGGGATGATAGACATGGAGACTAAAGCATTTATCCCTTTGACAAAAACGAAGGCCTGGAATTTCCAGCAGGGATGTATGGCTCACTGGCTGGGTAGCTCTCCCGGTTCATTGATCGTGTTTAACGATCTGAGGGACGGGCGATTTGTCTCAGTGGTCATGAATGTTCACACCAAAGAGGAGGTGAGAACCTTGCCTTTCCCGGTAAGCGCCGTGGCACCTGATGGAAAAAAGGCAGTAAGCATCAATTTTTCACGGTTGCGCATTACACGCGAAGACTATGGATATGGCGGACAGGGACAAAAGCCCCGCAAAAACGAACGGTTCCCGGAAGACGACGGACTGTTCCTGGTGGATCTGGAAACAGGAGACAAAGAACTGTTGGTTTCCATAGCCGATATACAGGAAATGGTACCCGAAATTCCTGAAGACGGCCTGGAATACTTCAACCACACCCTGTTCAGCAAAGACGGCAGCAAGATCATGTGGCTGGCCAGGGCAATCCCCGAACGGAACACTACGGCTTTTGTTGTAAACAGCGATGGAAGTAATCTTCAGAAGTGCTTTCCTGAAGGTTGGGGCGGCTCCCATTTTGACTGGCTCAACAGCGACACGCTTATGATCACGGCCAATTATAAGGAAGAAGTATACAGCCACGTGATGTTCACTGCAGGCCGGCAGGATTATCAAAGACTTGGCGGGGGCCTCCTGGATTATGATGGTCACGGCACTTTCTCCCCCAATGGCAAATGGTTCATCACCGATACCTATGCCAACGGGCTACGGGAGCAACAGCTCTTTCTGATGAATATGGACAACCAGGCCATATTGCCACTGGGCCGGTTCCAACAATCTGCCGGATACAGAGGAGGCTGGAGGTGCGACCTTCATCCCAGATGGAGCCCTGACAGCGATATGGTCGGATTTAATTCGACGCATAGCGGGAAAAGACAGGTTTATGTTATTAATTTTAGCAAGTAAATAGTTGAGTTTGATTGTGTGAAAGTTTAAAGTTTGACAGGAGAAGAAGAAATTAGTAGGCAGTAGGCAGTAAGCAATACATCAGGCTACAGTTGGCAGTGGAATTAAAGAGTTATTGAGGGTCATTAAAAATGTTTGACATGTTTGAGTGTTTGAAAAGTTAACAAGAGTTGAGCGTATTTGGCAAATGACAATTGCGGCAGGCAAACCCATTATATATTCCGGTTTTCGCCTTAATTCAACAATGCGACAATGGAACAATTTAACAATTTCCTTGATACAAATACCGAATGTGGCTTCTCTGTTCTCAGCCTTAGCCTTAATAAATGCCTTATTCAACAATGTAACAATTTATTAATATATCAATTATTCATTTTACCATGGACTATTCAATTATCGCAGTTATCATCTCATTTCTCGTATTCACCGGATATCTGTTGTATGTAGCCCTTCGCTATGGCATCACGCAAAGCATATCCAAAAGTTACTATAAACTAAAGGGCAAATGGCTTTTTACGATTGTACTTTGGGGATTTTCTATACCCCTAATGATTGCAGCCGCCAAACCGCTCATTTTTCTTGCCGGAGCAGCCATATGCTTTACCGGGGCTGCGCCTTCCACCTCTTTCAAAATGGAAGAGCGCTGGCATATTGGCAGCTCGGTAACAGGTATTATTTTTGGAGTGCTGGGCATGTGGATTCATTTTGGTATGTGGTGGATACCAGCCATACAGGCAATCTTTACCCCGCTCTTTGTTTTGCTGAAAGTAAAAAATTATACCTGGTGGATTGAGATCCTGGCATATTATCTGGTACTGGCAGGAATATTCATTGAAAATCTGGGTTAGGATTAACGGAATATACACGTTAAGACAAGACAATTCCTTGTCTTTGCCTGGACAGGATTAAAAAGATTCACAGGATGAATCCCGCCGAGCGGGGCTATACGGTAGTAAATAATATTGCATATAGCCTTTAAACGGAGCTGCCATGGAGACACCTAACGGAGATGGCACAGCCATTTAATTATTTTACTTGCTACAATTCGTTTGTTTCTAGTACAAAAAATCTGGCGCATTTCTGGTATAATTCTGAAAAAATCAGCTGATTTTTTGTAGCGAGAGTGAGGCTTGAACTCACGACCTCAGCATTATGAATGCTGCGCTCTAACCACCTGAGCTATCTCGCCATGATTTTAGAGGTGCAAATATAATATTTTATCAAAATATATATAAAAATTTCCCTGAATTTTATAAATTGCATGAGTTCAAATAAAAGATAACAACTCTAAATATGAAGTCGATTTTAACGCTTGAGTTTTTTATTAACGTATCCCCTGCTATATTATTTCCCCGTCTGAGTACTGCCGGAGGATTGGTTGAATGGTTCGCTGACGATATCAGGGTTAAGGATGATGTATTCACCTTTATCTGGAATGGTATGGAGTATCCCGCCAGGATACTGGAACAGAAAAAGAATGAATACATCCGCTACAAATGGCTTGATGAAACAGACGATCAGAGTTACTTTGAATTCAAAATCATCGAAGACGACCTGACTGGTGACGTTGCCCTTATGGTGACCGACTTTGCAGAAGAACATGAAAAATCAGATGTAACGATTCTATGGGAAAAACAGATTGACAATTTAAGAAATGCCCTCGGAGTCACTTGAGTTTTTTATTAACCCCTTATCGATCTAATTTTTTCAACTCCATTCGAATGAACTGTAAATCATTATGCTATTACACCGAAATCGCTGTATTTTTACCCTTTCCCTCAAACATTCTTTAAGAAAATAACTTAATTTTGCGCACGTTTACATCTTAAAAACAGAGCGCAATATTTTGAAGCGATTACATAAATTACTGATTACATCATTTATAAAGCCTCTGATAGCTACATTCTTTGTCGCGCAGTTCATACTGATCCTTCAGTTTTTGTGGCGGGTTATAGATGATCTGGCCGGCAAGGGATTGGGATGGGATATTATTGCGGAGCTCCTGTTGTATGCATCTGCCTCTCTGGTGCCCCTTGCCCTTCCCCTTGCCGTGCTATTGTCTTCCATCATGACCTTCGGAAACCTGGGAGAATATTTTGAACTTACGGCCATCAAATCATCCGGCATTTCACTGCAGAAATTCATGAGGCCCCTGATTGTCCTGGTGAGTGTTCTGGCCATCGGCGCCTTTTTCTATTCCAATCATGTCATTCCCTACGCCAATCTCAAAGCCTTGTCACTGCGCTACGATATCAAACAGCAGCGGGAAGAGCTGCAGATCAGGGAGGGCGTATTCTACAATGACATTGAGGGTTACAGCATCAAGGTGGGAAATAAGAATTCCCGCACCAAGCTAATGAAAGATATCATGATCTACAAGCATAACAAGGAAAAGGGAAATGCCGAGGTAACGGTTGCCGATTCCGGTTACATCAAAATGACTTCTGATGAAAGCAAACTCCTGGTCACCCTTTACCACGGCCAAACCTACGCGGAAATGCAGGAGAGTGATAACAACAATCGCAGAAAAAAAGAAAAAGAATATCCCTTTCAGCAAAGAGAGTTTGATAAGGAGAACCTGTTGATCGACATTTCAGGATTCAACTTCAAACGCACCGATGAAGGGCTTTTCAAAGATAATTACCAGATGCTTAGATTGAGCGAGCTGGAAAAAAACAGAGACTCATTGATCCGGGTGTACAACCAAAAAGCCCTTAATCTTTCCAAAGAACTGGACGATAACATTTTTAGCGGAGAAAGATACCAAAAAATGACCGGCGAAAGTAACGTTAACCAATCCCAATCCAACAAACGCAACAACCCTTCCGGTGAATCTTCACAGCATAATCCGCAAAACAGCAGGTCCGACGAAGGTAATCCCGGCCATACCGGTGAAAACCCTTCACCCTGCATTTATCCGGTAGATAGCGTCTCCCTGAAAGACGAATCCCCATATGTTTATACCTTTGCAGGCGATCAGGAAGGATCGCCGGAAAACTTCGTGACCCGACGAGCCTTTGCTGACAGAGTGTATGCCAGCCGGGATGTAACGGCTAAATCACAGAAAAATACGAACAACACCCCTAATCCGGGTAACAAAGAAAGTAAAGATAAAACCATCAAAAAATCCAGTATATCTTTTGACGTTGATATTTTTCTCGATACCATTAAAACAAGGCACAAACTCAACATCATTAACAATGCCCTGAGCAGTGCCAGAAAAAACAATCAGAAAATAACCAATTCAAGAAAGGTATTTGAGCAGCGGCAAAAGAATATCTACAAACATCAGATTCACTGGCATAAGAAACTCACCTTATCATTTGCCTGTGTCATATTTTTCTTTATAGGTGCACCACTCGGTTCAATCATAAGGAAGGGCGGACTCGGCACGCCGCTTGTCATTTCGGTTATATTTTTCATTATATACTATATCATTTCCATCACTGGTGAGAACTTTGTGGAAAAAGGTGTATTTCCTGCATTTGTAGGTATGTGGCTCTCATCCCTGATCTTTCTGCCAATTGGCATCTTCCTGACCTATAAAGCCACCAATGATTCCATGATGCTCAACACAGAAACCTATAGTAAGGTAATTAAAAAGATATTTTCATTCGGTTCTATAAAAAACGGAAAGTCTGGTGGAGGTGAAACCACGGATTTTCATGAACAATAATTAGGCCAATTATGACACTTTATGTACTTTTGTAAATTATTAGACAGGATATAGAGCTTGAATGATATGACTCAGAAAAAGGATGAACTAAAGCACAAATTAAACACCATAGATGAAGCCATTCAAGATATAAGAGCAGGCAAGCTTGTTATTGTGGTTGATGATGAGGCCCGTGAGAATGAAGGGGATTTTATAGTGGCGGCAGAAAAAATCACTCCTGAAACGGTTAATTTCATGACCAAATATGGTCGCGGTTTACTCTGTGCGCCGGTTCCGGAGAAAAGATGCAACGAGCTGCAGCTGGAGCTGATGGTTGACAAGAACACCTCTTTTCACGAAACACCTTTTACGGTATCCGTTGATCTGATCGGGCATGGATGCACCACAGGAATATCGGCTTTGGACCGGGCCAAGACCATCAAATCGCTGGTAGACCCGGAAACCCATCCGGAAGATCTGGGAAGACCCGGACATGTATTCCCTCTGAAAGCAAAAGACAAAGGGGTATTGAGAAGAGCCGGACACACCGAGGCTGTTGTCGATCTGACACGCCTTGCCGGACTAAAGCCGGGAGGTGCCCTGGTCGAGATCATGAACGACGACGGATCAATGGCCCGTTTGCCGGAATTGATAGAAATATCCCAAAAATTCGATGTGAAAATTATTACTATAGAGGACCTGATCGCCTATCGCCTGCGTCAGGAAACGCTTATAGAAAGGGGCGTGAGGGTTAAACTGCCTACCGATTACGGTAATTTTGAATTGATTCCTTTTAAACAAAAATCAAATGGGGTTGAACACATTGCGCTGGTAAAAGGGAAATGGACAAAAAAAGATCCTGTGCTGGTCAGGGTGCATTCTTCATGTATCACCGGAGACATATTTGGTTCCAAAAGATGTGACTGCGGCCCTCAACTGCACAAGGCCATGCAAATGATCGAAAACGAAGGCCAGGGAGTGCTGGTATACATGAACCAGGAAGGCCGGGGTATCGGACTATTCAATAAAATAAAGGCCTATAAGCTGCAAGAACAGGGAAAAGATACCGTAGAAGCCAACCTGGATCTGGGATTTGAGGAAGATGAAAGGGATTACGGCGTGGGCGCCAATATCCTCAGAGAGCTGGGTCTAGGAAAAATACGGCTTTTAACCAACAATCCGGTTAAAAGAAAGGGCCTCGAAGGCTACGGTCTGGAAATTGTAGAAAACATCCCTCTCGAAATAGAACCCAATGAATACAACCGCTTCTATCTCGAAACCAAAAAGCACAAAATGGGACATTTGCTGGAACTGGTTGATCCCGAGGAACTGAAAAAAACCAACGAGAAGGCGAAAAAGGAAAAACAAAAGGAGTCCCTGCCCTACTCCGAATACGGGAAAGATAGCAAATGACTTACCCTGCTGATGATGGCTTCCCTGACCTGTCCGGGCTTTTGATTGGTTGCTCGGGCAATGTCATCAATATTCGTTTCCTGGGTTGTATTCTCCAGTTTATATAGCTCCTTTGTGGTATTTACAAGCTTTGAGGGTTGAATACCCAAAACGGCTGCCATCTCTTTCAGGGTAATATTACTGAAAAGATCATTCTGATGCATTTCTTCCCCAATTTTGTTTTCGAACCGAATGATATTGTACAATTCATAAGGTTTGAATCCGTTATTTTCCGCAATCTCCCTTAAGGACTGTGACATCGATACATCAATTTCTTTTTTTCTTAGCCCTGCAAGTAGCTCATCTTTCTCCATTCCCATTTCATAGGCCACTTCCCGCAAGGGCTGTTTTGCGTCTATGGTTTCATTTTTGATCTCTATCTTTTCACCCCAGCTGTCCGAAAGGTATTTGCCGGCTTCAAAGATCCAATGAAATGGGGGTACGTTGAAAGCGGTACCTATCAGAAAAACCGCCGAAATAAGCAGGGCCATATTCATTTCCCTGAATGTTCCCCGTGGCTTATAATTTAATAAATACAACCTGATGTATTTCAAATGGATCTTTACGATATGTAATATAGCAAATACCAGAAAGAGAAAGGAAAATACCGTATGCATCGCTTCCCATCCTGATTTCGTCAATCCCCAGATTTCCCAGGCGAGCCACCGTGCAACACTGCCTTCAGGTTTGAAATAGAGTATGACGCCCGAGATCAGCATCACAACAAATGTAAACAGGAGATTGAAACTTATGAATATTTGCCAGTTGAAGCGCCTCATACTAATAATGAATTGATGAAACCAAGCCGGCTAATTTACATCAAGATCGTTTAAATTCGTTTGAGGAGCACGGAAAATTATTCGTTATTTTTGCTGTGCCTAAATCAGAAGAAAACAACTTATGATATCAAAAAGCGCTTTTCGCATCGTATTCATGGGCACTCCGGAATTTGCAGTAGAGAGCCTGAAAGCACTTACAGAGAACAACTATAATGTAGTGGCTGTAGTGACCAACCCAGACAAGCCAGCCGGCAGGGGGCGAAAGATCAAAGAATCACCTGTCAAACAGTATGCAAGGGAAAAAAACCTGTCTGTGCTTCAACCTGAAAGCCTATCGGATAAAAACTTCATTAAACAACTGAAAGCGCTGCAACCCCACCTCCAGGTAGTAGTTGCCTTCAAAATTCTGCCACCTGAAGTGTTTAACATTCCGGAAAATGGTACCTTCAACCTGCATGCCTCACTCCTGCCCGATTACCGGGGAGCCGCTCCCATCAACCATGTCATCATCAACGGAGAAAAGAAAACCGGTGTGACTACCTTCTTTCTGGATGATAAAGTGGATACAGGTAAAATCATCATGAAAAAAGAAACAGAAATCGCACCCGATGAAACGGCAGGCTCCCTGCATGACAAGCTGATGATTCTGGGAAGTGAACTGATCCGGGAAACTGTTGATAGTATACGGGAAGGGAATTATCAGCCTGTCCCCCAAGATGAGCTGATAAAAAACGATACCACGCTTAAAAAAGCCCCCAAGATCTTTAAAGAGGATTGCCGGATCAACTGGAACAAATCCTCCCGGGAGATATACAATCTCATCCGTGGTCTGAGTCCCTATCCTGCTGCTCAGACCCGGTTAACCAACTCAAAACAAATTTCCCTTAAAGTATATTGGGCAACACCGGAAGAGAAACCTCATAACCATGCCTGTGGTACCATTTTCTCCAATCACAAAAGTTATGTAAAAGCAGCCACTTCGGATGGTTTTATTTATCTGGAAGAAATTCAGCAATCCGGTAAAAAAAGGATACATGTGAAAGAATTCCTGAAAGGATTTAAGAATATTGAAGAATATAGAGCTGTTTGAAGAGTGAGCCGAAAATAATTTTCTACACCGGGAAAAATCCTGGCCTCCTTTCTCATTCAGGCTTTTCCTTCCTCAGCCAGATTTTCTCTCCCACTTCGGGCTGTTCACCTTCTTTCATGTGGTTCTTTTCATACAACTCATCCAGCTTGATGCCATATTGCTGGGAAATGGAATACATGGTTTCCCCTTCTTTTACGATATGCACATCATATCCTCTTTCCGCCTTTTTCCGCTTGGGCTGTAAATAAAGAATTTGTCCGGGTTTCAGGGTAGTTGTATCGTCCAGTTCATTGTATTTTTCCAGTTCCCATGGAAGCAGATTAAGCTCTTCATTAAGGGTCTTAAATGTATCCCCTTCCTTTACCTTAATATAATCGATCCGGTTGCGGGTACGGACGACATGTTTGCCTGCGGAAATCTGGTAATTGTCCACATCCCCGAGCCTGGATCGCCCTGATGAGCCTCCTGTACTGGCAGTATATGAGTTGGTATCATACTGATGTAAATTATAGCGTTCAATAAGATTGATCAGCCTGGAAGCATAGGTCGGACTGGTGGCGTATCCGGCCTTCTTTAGGCCTTTTGCCCATCTCTTATAATCGGTAGGGTCATAATCAAAAAGGAACTCATATCTCTTTGAGGAAGTTAAAAATCTGGAATGGTCCTTATAAGATTGGTAAGCGTCCTCATATTTTCTAAAACATTCATTAAGGCGGTCATCATCATGATATATCTTTTTTCCGTTCCAGTTTTTGTGGCATTTTATTCCGAAATGGTTGTTTCCCTGGGTGGCCAGCCTGCTGTTACCATAATCGGATTCCAGGATACCCTGGGCAAGTGTGATGCTTGCGGGGATACCGTTTCGGTGCATTTCCTGTATGGCAAGATCTTTATACTCCTCTATATATTGCCGTGCGTTTAGCGTCCGGAAGGGTTTTACAGGTTCCCGGGTTGTGGAACAGGAGGCGGAAATTATTAATAAAACTAGAATATACCTGATCTTCATTCGTAGCTGTTTTTTTTAATTTGTTAGATTCTATGCGGTTTATCAACCATACAGAAATCTTTCCTTCTGAAATTCTGCTTTGGTCAAAGATAAAATTTTATCTTTGGTGGACAATACAAATATTTTTCCAAAAATGACGCAAAATGAGAAAAAAAGAACATCAGTCCGTATTTTATGAGTTCACTTCCATTTCAGACCTCGCCCACAGCGACCGTCAACTCATAGAACAAGCCCAGGCGGCAGCTTCAAAAGCCTATGCGCCCTACTCGAAATATCAGGTAGGCTGTGCGGTATTAATGGAAAACGGAGAATCTTTCAAAGGAAGCAACCAGGAAAATTCTGCCTTTCCCGAAGGCTTATGCGCCGAGCGGGTAGCAATCTCTTACGCGAAAACGCAGTATCCAGATTCAACCCTACAAAAAATCGCCATTACCGCAATGAAAAAGGGCAAATCAACTGATAATCCACCAATTCCCTGTGGAGGATGCCTCCAGGTTCTCCTGGAAAATGAGCACAGGAATGGAAATCAAATCAAGATTCTGCTTTATGGTGCTAAAAAAATCTTAATGGCCAGGGGGGTCAGACAGTTTCTTCCCCTGGGCTTTGAACAGGAAATCCCGTAACCGGAAATTTAATACATGGCCAGTATTTCCCGGAAGGTTGCATTGGGGCGCAAGCCCTCTTTATCTTCAGAATATTCAGGTTTTAATCGGTTGACGAAGTACATATCCGCCTCTTCCGGGTTGTTTTTCATTCTTACTTTTCCCCGGTATGTACAGTCGAAATAGTCTTTGATGTATGCGTAAGTTGAACCCGATATGTTTACTCTTCCTTCATGGCTGGTTTCTTCCATCCGGGCAGCGATATTTACTGTATTTCCCCAGATGTCATAGGCAAACTTTTTGCTCCCTATGACGCCTGCCATCACTTCCCCGGTATGAATCCCCAGCCGCAGTTCCCAGGGTCGCTCTCCCCGCGATTCTTTCTTTATTGCCATATCTTTTACAAATTGTTGTATTTCCAGGCTCGCCAGGGTTACATCAAAGGGGTTGCTGTAGTTTTTCAGGGGCAAACCACCGGCACACATGTAGGCATCACCAATGGTTTTGATTTTCTCTATATAATGCTTTTCAATAATTTCATCAAATTTTCTGACATACCGGTTGAGTTCAGAAATCAGATCATCTACCTGCATGGTTTTTGTCAGCCTTGTGAAATTCTTGAAATCGGCGAAGAGCACGGTCACTCTTTTATACTTCTTGGATTTGACCCTGCCTTTGATTTTCAGTTGTTGTATAATTTCAAAAGGAAGGATATTGGAAAGCAGTTCCTCGGTTTTCTTCTTTTCAAGATAAAGGCCCGATATGTCGATTTCAACGGCAATAATGCGCTTCAAATTTCCATCTTCATATAGCGGGGTCAGCGTAGTCTGTATCCATTTTCTTTCGGATGATCCTGTTTGTATTTGGTGTTCAAAGGTCATCCCTTTCTCTCCTTTCTTAAATTTTTCGAGCACCAGCTGAAAACCACGGCTTCCTTTTGAAAAAATGTAATGTCCGTATTTTCCCAGGTATTCCCGGAAAGGATACCCGTAAATCTGTTCAAAACCTTCATTTACCCATTCCACGTTGCCGGAAGCATCCATTAGTACCCCTGCATTGACTGAACTCTTGGCATCTACATTCAAATCAGGATAAGAATCTTGCGGAATATTTGCTTTCCCTTCTCCTGTCTTCTTTTGCAAAAGATTAAGCCGGTAAACCAGTTCCTGAGTATTCAGGGGTTTTAAAATGAAATCGGTAAGGCCAAGATCAAAAAGCTCAAACAAATTATCTCTTTCAGGAGCATCGGTAAGCAGTATAACCGGAATCCGGCGGGAAATGTTATTTTGTTTCAGTAGTTGAAAAATCTGACTTTTTTCTTCCTGCAGCCCTGAGGAATCAATCAAAATATAATCGGGAGCCACCTGGTACACCTTTTTCGAAACTTCCCGGTTATCTGAACGATGTACGCTAAATGCACCGTTTAACCGGGTATTTAAAGCCTCCAGCTGTCTGTTCAATTCCTCGGAATCACCAACCAACAAAATCGTTTTGACCATGATCCATTTGTACTGTTAACAAAATAATTGGATAAATTTATGAAGGATTGACCAATATTCAAACTCCTTTTTTACTAAATATCGTCAATTGTTGATGAAAAAGGGGTTGCATTTCAGTTAACCCAAAGGGGGTAACAAACAGTTGTTCAATCATTCTCCTGTTCTTCGTCATCAAGTAAATCAGGCCTGCGCTGCCGGGTTCTTTCAATGGCCTTTTGCTCCCTCCATTTTTCTATTTCGGGAAAATTGCCTGAAAGGAGGATATCCGGTACCTTCCATCCTTTATAATTAGCGGGCCTGGTGTATACCGGCGGTGCCAGCAGGTCATCCTGAAAGGAATCGGTCAGTGCGGAAGTCTCATCGCTGATGACTCCTGGAAGAAGGCGCACCACGCTGTCTACGATTACTGCAGCAGCAAGCTCTCCGCCAGTAAGTACATAATCGCCTATCGATATTTCCTTTGTAATCAAATGATCCCTTACCCTTTGATCAACTCCCTTGTAATGGCCACATAGGATAATCAGATTATGAAAAGTGGCATATTTGTTTGCAGCCTTCTGAGTGTACCGCTCTCCTTCCGGTGCAGTATAGATTATCTCATCGTATGTTCTCTCGGAAGTTAGCTTTTGAATAACCCGGTCAATGGGTTCTATGCTCATTACCATACCTGCTCCTCCCCCAAAGGCGTAATCGTCTATACTCCGATGCTTATCCGTTGAATAATCCCTCAGGTTGTGGACATAAATTTCCACGATTCCCTTTTCTTTACCACGATTAATGATGGAGTGGTTCAGTGGACTCTCGAGAAGTTCCGGTACACCACTCAAAATATCTATCCGCATGGCGCTTTTTACTGCAAAAATAGTAAGAAGAAACGATAAGCAGACTTTAATTCTGTATGTCAATTTGTCGTTCAATCTTCAATAAATTAAGTCAATATGACATATACTTCTTGGTATTTTCTGCCATTTTAGCCCAAATCCTTTATGGCATAGTAATTGAAACATGGTGTTTAAATTTTAGAATATTTATTTAAACCAATTAAAAACAATAAAAATTCAATAGCTATGACACTACTAACAACTTACAAACCGGAAAACGCAACCGATTATGGTTTTGATGCAGTATCGGAACTGCTGGATCGTTTCTTTAACGATGAAGAAAGACTACCCAATCATTATTTTGCCGTTCCTCCGGCTAATATTGCTGAAACGGATAAGGACTTCAGGATTGAATTGGCTGTACCGGGCTATCAGAAATCCGATTTCAACATTGAACTGGATGAAAATTTACTGGTAGTATCCCTGGAGAAGCAAAATAATTCCGAAGACAACCAGGAATATGTTCTGAAAGAATTTGACTACAGTAATTTCCAGAGATCTTTCAGGCTGTCCGATAAGGTTAAAAAAGAGGATATAAGTGCAAAATATAAAAACGGGGTACTGAACATTGTCATTCCCAAGAAAGAGCAACATACGAATCGGTCTATTGAGATTTCATAAGTAGCTTGTTTTTGGATGTAATGTTGAAGGGTACAACATCTGTCAGGGGTGTGCAGAAAAAAGGCACACCCCTGTTTATTTTGGATATGCAGTGATTCAGCTTCAGGAAATGGCTTCGCGGTCGCCGGAAAAGTCGGTGTATTCTCTGTTATCCACAATCTCTTTCAGGTACTGTACCACCTGCCATATCTCCCGATAGGTATTATAGAGGGGAGAAGGTGCAATTCGGATAAGATCGGGAGGACGAAAATCGGGAACTACCCCTTTGTTTTTCAATGCTTCATTGATCCTAAAAACTTCTTCAGTCCGGGTAATGGCTATATGACCTCCCCGTTCTCCTGGTTCCATGGGAGTTACAATCTGAAAACCGTAAGGTTCAACGGCGAGGAGTTCCTGAATGAGAAAGACAAGATAGGACGTCATGGTCACCGATTTTTCTCTTATGTTTTGTATATCCGCTTCATTGATCAGGTCAATGCTGCCTTCCAGCGGGGCGGCACTCAGTATACCCGGGGAAGAGATCTGCCATCCACCGGCACTGCGGGATGGATCAAACTCCAGTGACATATTGAACTGGGTTTCCTTATTGTTGCCAAACCATCCGGCAAGCAGGGGTTCCCGATCGAAATGCTTTTTGTTAAGGTAAAGAAATGCCGGACTACCCGGCCCCCCGTTAAGGTATTTATAAGTGCAGAACAGGGCAAAATCCACATCCCATTTATCAAACTCATGAGGTACCACCCCGGCAGAATGGCTGCAATCAAATCCAATCAGGATATTTCTCTTGTGGGCCTCTTTCGTAAGGTATTCCATATCCAGCAGCTGACCGCTCCGGTATAATACTGAAGGCAATAAGATCAGTGTAACTTCATCGGTCATTTGCTCCACAATATCCGATTCTTTCAGTGTATGCCCGTCATGTGAAGGCACGAGAACCAATTCTTCTTCAGGATTCAGGCCTTTCAATCTAACCTGGCCTTTAAGGGCATAGATATCGGATGGAAAATTCAGCTCATCGGCCAGTATTTTTGTCTTCTTACCGGAAGGCTGATAAAGGGTACTAACCAGCGAATGAATGTTTATTGTTGTGGTACCCGTTAAGATCAGCTCTTCAGGTGTGGCACCAACCAAATCTGCAGCCTTCTCCCCAATCCTTTCCGCAAAATAAAACCATGGCAGCTTGGCGTTTAACCAACCATTAATAGCTAAATCACGCCATTCATTGAATACACGTTTCAGAGAATATTCAGATTCTTTTGATAGAAGGCCAAGGGAATTGCCATCCATATAAAGGCTGCCATCCGGAATAAAAAAATGGTTTCTGTAATTCGAAAGCGGATCGTTCTGGTCCATCTGTCGGGCGAAATTCTTATCGGCTGAAAAATTTAACTCCATAAAACCCAAATTTAAAGTATCAAAGAAGTTTTTGATCTAAAAAAGCCGTTCCCGCGAAAGCACGGAACGGCCTTAAATATTTGTTTCTCCAGGGTCTAAAGTATTTTACTGGTTGTTATCATATTGTTCGTTCAGACCTTCCAGTACCCTTTGTGTTATATTGAACCTTTCATGTTTATATAAGATGGAGCCGCCAAAAGAATAACTCAGTATAAAATGGTAATTATGTTCATCTGCATAATCATCCAGATAGTCTGTTACACTGTTTAGCACCTGCCTGTAAATCACCTGTTCCTTCTCAGCAAGTTTTGAAGATATCTGATCCCTCATTTGATATAACTCCTGTTCTTTCTTTCCAAGGTCTTGCTGCATCATCCTGGCTTTAGATCTTGTTATAAGACCTTTACTTAACTTCTCCTTCAGCTCTTGAAATCTCTGCTGCAATTCCTGCGATCTATCCTGAAGTTTGGCCTGGGAACTGCTTTGTTCCTCAATAAATTCATCCCTTTTATCCTGATACATATGATACCCTGCCAGCAAAGTGTCAATATTCACATAGGCTATTCTCAGGTTGCCCTCAATCTCTGTGCCCTTGCCACTTTCAACAGCTTCTTTGCTTTCTGTTTCCTGCTTTAAGGGTTTATCCAATGATGTGAACTGAAATACGAACAATACGATGACTGCAACACCTAGCACAATATTGACAATAAGATTAACTTTTCTCATTTCGTTTCATTTTTATTAATACCTGACAAATATATGTCAATATAGAACTTTACAAAAACGTAAAGCCTACTTTTTTTAATCCATAAGAAAAAAAGTTTACCACATAACGGGGCAGGGAGTTTTAACCCATTTCTCCCGGGGTTCTTTGTATTCTCCGAAAGTGAATACCAGGGAAATTTCGTGAGCTCCCTGAGTCAGGCCGGCAAGGCGGGAAACGGTAATATCATAGCTGTATCCGATATTGAACTGATCGATGTTGTATCCAATCAGCAGGGCAACCGCATCGTTACTGGGAATGTCCTTAATAACCGGTATTCCCCTGTACCACATGCCGACCATAAAAGGATTATAATGCCAGTACAATCCCAGATTCAACTGCGAATTCTTCCCCTGTTTCATCAGGTGAAAGGCAGGGAAAAGATTCTCCCGCGTCTTCTGGCCGTATTCCTTGTTAATAGGAATCTTCATACCGCCAAAAAGGGAGTATTTCATAGGAATGATGCTTTCCTTTCCTGAGAGGGATTCATTGGGCTCCATGAGATGATCTACAGTAAAACCCAACCAGGTACTTTCCGAATAGAACAACGCGGAAGCACTGGCATCGACATCCCAGGAAAAATTTTGCTGGGGGACTTCCCTTGTAGTTGAATGTCCCTCCAATAACTGATCTCCAAAGGTAAGCCTGTGGAACTGCAATCCGTTTTGCATATAAAGAAGTTTAAGGCCGGGTATGGCCCGCCATTCATGGTTCAGCTTTATATGATAGCTGTAAGAAAGGCCTATCTGGGTGGTTGATAGTATACCTGTACCCGCCTGCTCTCTCAGGAATTCTACCCCAAGACCGCTGTTGACTGTATGGAAGTAATGATCGTAAGAGAAAGCATAAGTCACAAAGGCCTTTTGTAATGCCGGCCACTGGTTCCGGTAACTGGTGGCAACCCTTTTACCTTTTGTACTTCCGGCGAATGAGGGCGAAAGATATATGGGTGAAGAATAGAATTGCGTAAATTGTGGATCCTGTGATAAACAGAAATTGCCTGCAATCATCAATAAAACTATGAAAACAAGTCTTTTCATTTAAGGTCTTCTCTCTAATAATTCCCGTATCCTGTACTTGGTACGTATTTTTTAATAAAAAGTTAACCTTAGCAATGCGAATTTCTAAATACAAAATCCAGCAAAAATTTACCTATATGCCTTTTTTTCACGGAATAGCACCGGTAAAATTTTACAATCAATCATTTTCTGTAGAGGAAAGAATAAAAAGCTAGTACAAACACCGGTTAAATCCCCGACATTAGGAGCGTAATCATATTCAATAACCGGTGCGGCCTTACATGAGGAAGCTGATCAATATACCTACGGTAAAGGCGGAGCCGATTACGCCTGAAACGTTGGGCGCCATGGCATGCATGAGGAGGTGATTATTGGTATTGGCAAGCAATCCCTCATGCTGCACCACCCTGGCGCTGTCCGGAACGGCTGAAACGCCGGATGCCCCGATAAGTGGATTGATCTTATTATCGCCTTTCAGAAAAAGATTCATGGTCTTGGCGAAAAGCAGTCCTCCAATGGTGGCAATCATAAATGAGAGGGCCCCAAGTCCGAATATCATCAGCGATTTGGGTGTAAGAAAAACATCAGCCTGGGATTGGAAATAAGCGAGCTGAAATCAGTCATAGCGCCTATTCCCAAAAACATCAGCGGCGGGTATACTCCCTGTTTAGAAGAATGAACGTCGGCACCTCCCAGGTCTTCCACGCTGATCTTCTCGCCTGTGACGGTTTTGACCACCTTGGGGCCGGTTACAAACATATAGCTGGTATCTTCCGTCATCATAATGAAGTCGGTGAGCGCTGGAGAATAAACAGCCCCACCTGCACATGGACCAAAAACAGCCAATATCTGAGGAACAACCCCTGAAGCAAGGATGTTTCGCTCAAAGATTTCTGCATAACCTGCCAGGCTGGTCACTCCTTCCTGTATCCGGGCCCCTCCGCTGTCGTTAATACCGATTACCGGAGCGCCCATCTTCATTGCTTTATCCATCACCTTTACGATCTTGTTGGCAAAGGTTTCCGACAAAGAACCCCCAAAAACAGTAAAATCCTGAGAGAACACATACACCACCCTGCCATCGATGGTTCCTGTGCCTTTTACCCACCGTCGCCCAGAACTTTCTTCTTTTCCATTCCAAAATTGTTGTACCGGTGCGTGACAAACATATCAAACTCCTCAAAACTCCCTTCATCCAGCAATATTTCTAACCGTTCACGGGCTGTTAACTTGCTTTTATCATGCTGAGCCCTGATCCGTTTTTCGCCACCACCCGGTTTGGCTTCAGCTCTTGAATCAATCAGCTTTTTTATTTTATCTTCTTTGCTCATATCATTTTAACGGGAATTAATCCGGGTTTTATCTTCACATAGCTCAATTAAAGTACCATGCGTAGATTTTGGATGTAAAAAGGCAATATCCATCCCTTCAGCGCCCTTTCGCGGCTGTTCGTCTATCAGCCTAATTCCTTTTTGTTTTGCATTCTCCAGTTTTTCTTCAATGTTGTCCACTGCAAAGGCAACATGATGCATACCCTCTCCCTTTTTCTCAACAAATTTACTTATTGACCCTTCGGGATCAGTAGACTCCAGCAGTTCTATCTTGCTGTCACCTACCTGGAAAAAAGCCGTACGTACTTTCTGGTCCTTCACTTCTTCGATATTATAACATTGCAGTCCCAAAACTTCCTCATAGAAACGGATCGATTCATCAAGGTCCTTTACTGCAATTCCTATATGCTCAACATGAGATGGTTTCATAGTGCTTTTGTTTTTTATACAAAACTATTCATATTCACAAAAACTGACTTATGACAAAAATCAAATATGAAAAGTTTTTAGGTTGTTTTTTAACATATTTCACATTTTATCATTAAGGAAATTGATTAATTTTAACCCGGGCCGGATCCAGGTCACATTGATTTGTTCGTACAAAAAACATGCTCAGCATGCCCTTGAAAGAAGCCCACATCCGTTTTTATGAAGAATTGAACGATTTCCTCCCGGAAGATAAAAGGAAAAGGGATCTCAGGCTTCAATTCTACAATTCCCCTTCAGTAAAGGATGCTATAGAATCCTTCGGCATACCCCATACGGAAGTAGATCTGATCCTGATTAACAGCAGGCCGGTTTCTTTTGATACCCAGGTTAAAACCAGCGACAGGGTGTCGGTATATCCCAAATTCGAATCGTTTGACATCACCAAAGTAAGCAAGCTGAAAGGCCGCCCCCTTCGAAAAGTCAAATTCATCCTTGACGTCCATCTTGGAAAACTTGCCAGATATCTAAGGTTGTGCGGTTTTGACACCCTTTATGACAACCGGTATGAAGATCATACCATCGTTGAAATATCTTCAGCAGAAAACAGGATCATACTCACCAGGGATATCGGCATACTTAAATATGGCGAGGTAAAGCACGGATACTGGTTGCGTTCCGACCAACCCCGGGAACAGCTGGAAGAGGTGATCAAGCGGTTCGATCTGAAAAACCAGGTAAAATTGTTTCAGAGATGCATGGAATGCAACGGAAAGATCCAAAAGGTAAATAAAGATAAGATCAGACACAAGCTATTGAACGGCACCCAAAAGTATTATAATGAATTTTTTCAATGCAGTCAATGTGGTAAGATCTACTGGAAAGGCTCGCATTACTACAATATGATGGAGTTCATCAATAAAATTCTAAATCAGTTAAATACTAAAT
>CAYNPZ010000056.1:21351-22897 GCA_964399175.1 uncultured Bacteroidales bacterium
TGTACCTCATGTCTTTCCATATTGGCCTCATCAACCGGATATCCAACGGGAATCATGGCGATGGGTTCAATGCCTTCGGGTAACTGAAGAATATTGGCACATTTCATCACATCAAATTTACATACCCAGCAAGTGCCAAGACCAATACTGGCCGCAGCAAGAGTCAGATGATCCACGGCAATGGCCAAATCAATGTCGGCATGATTTTTCCCGTCGGCTCTGTACCAGGCGTTTTTGTGATCACCACAGGCGACAATAATCAGGGGAGCAGAATTGATCCAGTCACGGGCATAGCATGATTTGATCTTCTCAAGATTTTCAGGATCCTGAACCACTACAAAATGCCAGGGTTGTAAATTTTTTGCTGAAGGGGCCAGCCGGGCGGCACCCAGAATATGAGAAATCTTTTCTGCTTCCACCTGTTGCTCCTGGTAATTCCTGCAGGAAAATCTTGACTTTGCTATATCTGTAAATCCCATATTGTATAATTCTTATTATTTGACGGTGATTGTATAATCAAAAACTTTTACTTCATCTCCCCTTTTGACCTTTGCCCTTTTCCTGTCTTCCTGTCTGCCGTTAAGCTCCACCATACCGTCGTCGACCAGATCTTTCGCCTGTGCCCCACTTTCAGCGATATTTAATGCTTTAAGCAATTTAATCAGTTCAATATAATCAGAACCTGGTTTCAGTTCAAATTCCATCTGGAAAAATTTTACGGACAAACATCAAACTTGCTTTATCTACTGATTTTCTTATCTCTATTTACTATCAGATTATATTTCATATCAAACGCTTAACCGGTATTGTGCATGGCCTTTACTTCCTTTAACAGCTCCGACATAACTTCGGTGGCTTTACCCTGCAGGAATATATCGGTAAGGGAATTGGTAAAATAAGAGGGATTGGGATTGACCTCAATGATCTTGACTCCATTTTCTTTGGCCATTTGGGGGATCAGGGAAGCCGGCACCACTTCTCCGGTAGTGCCTATAACAAGGAAAACTTCCGCTTTCTTTGCCTCTTCAACGGATTTCTGATAGGCATACTGAGGAATCATCTCTCCGAAAAAAATGAAGTCGGGTTTCAGTACAGAACCACATTTTTTACATTTGGGGAGCAGATGGGCAAGGAACTCCTCATTTACCTCATAGCGTTCATTGCACTTCTGACATACCAGGTGCCTAGAATTTCCATGAAATTCATACACGGTTTGGCTTCCTGCCTCCTGATGCAGGTTGTCAATATTCTGGGTGATCACACTATTCAGCAAACCCATTTTTTCAAATTCAGCCAGTGCAATATGGGCTTCATTGGGATTTGCGCTTCCGAAAAACTCGTAGAAGATTTCTTTAACAACCGGCCAGGCCTTTTCAGGGTGGGAATAAAAATAATTCAGGTCCAGTATTCCCGGATCGTACTTGTTCCACAACCCATTTTCGCCACGGAAAGGAGGGATTCCGCTTTCTACGGAGACGCCCGCCCCGGTAAATCCGGTATTATGGCTGGAGTTCAATATAAGATCAGCAGCCTCCTTTAGCTTGTG
>CAYNPZ010000057.1:0-22377 GCA_964399175.1 uncultured Bacteroidales bacterium
GATTTCAATGGCCTCCTGCAACTGGCCGGACTTATCCCCGATATTTCGGGCATACGTTAAAATCTGTGGCATATAAATATCAACCATAAGGGAGTGATGATCCGTTTGAAGCTCAGTAAAATCCTGGACGGAGAATTTTTTATCCTGTTTGAGCACTTGCTTTATTCTGCTTATACGAGGGGCAAGATCAAACCAATGACTGAAATGATGGGGGTATTCCGGGCTCACTGTTTTATTGTTGGCAGAGGCTACAAATCCCCTTTTCGGGTTGAAGGCGTGCGGAAGTTCCTCGAAAGGCACGAGTCCTTTCCAGTCGTATTTATCGGTTTCCCCGGGATATATCACAGGTCCTGACCCTTCTCTTACAGGCACGCCGGCACAGCAATAAATGCCTATGTTTCCCCTCAAATCTGCATACACAATATTCTGGTGGATGGTAGAAAAAGTTCGAAGGGCATCTTTGAACTCAGACCAATTTGATGCCCTGTTCAGATGATAAACCGAGCGCACTTCATTGCTGTACTCATTTCCTACCCATCTCATGGAAAGCACTTCATTTTCCACTTCCTTTAACCCGGAGATGACCGGACCCCTATGGGTATAACGAATGGGTTTCTTTACCGGCTCAGCTCCTTTAACCCGGATGTTTTCTTCAATCTCTTCCATTTTTCTCCATTCACCGTTGAATTTGTATTCGGAGGAATCCTCAGGGTTGATCGTTTCCCGGTAAAAATCCAGGTCATCAAGCATCACATTGGTCATTCCCCATGCAATGGAATCGTTGTGGCCAGAAATCACCATTGGCTGGCCGGGAAGCACCACGCCGGAAACATTCATCTTCCCCTCTACCACCTGATGCATCTGGTACCAGATGCCCGGGGCAAAGAGGCTCAGGTGCATATCATTTGCCAGTAAAGGTTTTCCGGTTTCGCTCTTCTCAGATGAAACAGCCCAGTTGTTGCTGCCGGTGAAGACTTTAAGGCCCAATTTTTCGAGGTCTCTGGATAAATTCAACACCCTGCTCATTCCTTCATACCCTTCATCTTTTGAACTGTATTCCGGAAATACAACATGTTCCTGCTCCTTTGTTTTGGGTATCAACAGGCGGTATTTAGCCTCTGAAACTTTTTTTGATATCTTGTGTAATATCACTTCTGACTCCCAAACGGGTGTCAAATCCCAGGCCATATAACCAATGAGATTCACCGTATGGACCGGTTGCCATTTCTCCGGTTTATAACCAAGGATGGCAAATTCCGGGGGTAATTTATCTGAATGGGTGTCAATGTATTCATTCACTCCCTGAGCAAATGCTTCTAAGGCACTGACAATTTTTTCATCTGAGCGCGCCAATACTTTTTTTGACTTGGCCGGAATACGCAAAGAACGCATCAGGAAGTCGTTCTCCACCATTTTTTCTCCAAAGATCTCAGCAAGTCTGCCTTGAGTCACCCTGCGGAACAAATCCATCTGCCAAAGCCGGTCCTGGGCCATCAAATAACCCACTGCTGTATACAGATCTTCCTCCGTTTGTGCGTAAATATGGGGTACTCCGAGGCTATCCCTATAGACCTCAACCTCATTTTCGACACCTTTTATGGTTACATCTTTGTTGTAATCGGGAAGCGCCCTGTGACCAATATGATGAATGTAAACGCCTCCGGCAATAATTGCAATTACCAGTATTACAGCTAGGATAAATAAAATCCGGCGGAATTTTCGCATGGCTGAAAGAGTTAGTATTACAGAAATTTTGAACTAATATAGCGGAAATGGGAATAATATACAAAAACCAATGGATAAAATACGGGTCTTTGCCGTAAAAACCTTATCTATTGGGGCCGTTAAAAAGCAATACTAAACAGGAAAGCCGGGAATATTAAACTCCCGGCTTAACCTGTAAATCAGTTCTCCGAATTATAATTTTCCAGTCCCTGGTCCAGCCAGGTTATGAATTCCTGGGGTTTTGTCGTATATCCAAAAGATTCACCAACAGGTTCGCCATCTGGTGTCAGCACCCTGTAATAAGGCTGGGTGTTTACTCCAAAGTGGTCGATTTCAATAGCCCGGTTTTTGGCGCCAAGCGTTTTTTTCATCTTACCGTCAAAATCTGATCTCATCCAATCTGATTCAGGTAGTTTCTTCCTGTCGTCTATATAAAGGGCAATCAGGACATACTCCTGGTTGAGTCTTTTCTGAACTGCCGGGTCGGACCAGACTTCGGCCTGCATCTTCTTGCAATTGCTGCATGAATGGCCGGTGAAGTAGATTAAAACCGGTTTATTAAGTTCTTTGGCGCAGCTCATGCCTTGTTCATACTTGAAATAACCCTGAACATTGTAGGGCAGATGCAGAAAATCTGCATATTTAGGATCCTCGCACATTGTAGCGCTTGCATCTACCGATGCATTCCCCTGAGATGCAGAAACCGAAGCGATATCAAACTTCTGTGCCGATGTCGGGGGCAACAACCCTGAAATGGAACTCAGGTTGGCTCCAAATAAGCCTGGAATAAGATATATGGAAAAAGTAAAAGCTACAATGGCCAGTAAAAGCCGGAAAACAGAAGTATGCTTTAAATCACTGTCGTTGGGAAGTTTGATCTTGCCCAGCAGATAAAAGCCCATCAAAGTAAATATGGCAATCCATATAGAGAGATAGAGGTCTCTGCTCAATATTCCAAGATGGTAATTCTGATCGATATTGGATAGGAATTTAAATGCAAAGGCCAGTATAATAAATGCGAGTACAACTTTCACAGAATTCATCCATCCACCCGACTTGGGTAAATTCTTAAGCCAGCCGGGAAATATGGCCAGTACCGTAAAAGGCAATCCAAAGCCTAAAGCAAAACCAAACATCCCCACAGTAGGTTCAATAACGCTCCCTCCGACAGCTTTAACCAGAAGGGCTCCAACTATAGGGCCGGTGCAGGAAAATGAAACAATAACGAGGGTTAAAGCCATAAAAAAGGAGGCAAGAAACCCGCCTTTGTCAACCTGTTTATCGGCTTTGTTGGCCAAACCGGAGGGCAAAACAATTTCGAAAAGGCCAAAGAAAGAAGCTGCGAATGTCAGGAAAAGCAGGAAAAATATCAGGTTGGGCAGCCAGTGTGTACCGAGAACGGTGGTAAAACCTGCACCTGCACTGGTGAGGGAAACGATAATACCAACACTGGTGTATAGTACAATAACGGATAACCCAAATATCAGGGCTTTAACCAAACTTTTAATCCTGGTTTTTGATTCCTGCATAAAGAAAGAAACCGTCATGGGGATCATGGGAAAAACGCAGGGAGTTAGAATCCCTGCCAGACCAAACACAACTGAAAGTAAAAAGAAACCCAATAAGGAACTGTCATCCGACAAATTTTGGGAACCAACCTGGCTTTCCGCGGGTTTGGTTGCAGTTGACGACTCGGTTTCCTCACCACTCTTTGATTTCTGAGCATCCTCTCCGGAAAGAATTTCGTTTTCCATGGAAGCGGTATCGGAAGCTACATCAGCAGCCTGTTGATTTTCCGCCTCACTTTCAGCTGTTTTTTGCTCAGCTTGTGCATCAGTTTGTTTTGATGCCTGTTCCGATCCACCAACATTGAAGGTGAAATCAGGATTGAAATACACACATTTTTCCTCCTGACATACCTGATATTCTATGCTTCCCGTTAAGTCGAAAGACTGTTGGGTCAGGATCTTGATTTTCTGCTTAAAGGTAGCCTGATCGCTGAAATATTTCACCTGAACGCCGAAGCTTTCATCGAATTCCGATTCAGGTTCAGGACTTTCTGATGTTTCTCCAACAAGCTTATAATTTGATGACTCTTCAAAATTGAAAGATGTTCTAATAGGTCCTCCCTCAGGAAAATCCTGGGAATATAAGTGCCAATCGGGATCAATATCTGCTTTGAACACCAAAAAGGCAGTATTGTCACCTTCTTTTTGTACCTCATAACTCCAGTCAACGGGATTGACCATCTGTCCCAATGAAGGTATCGTATATAAAATGATCAGCAGGCCTAATAATATTCTTTTCATGATTACAAAACTCATTAATTAAGATAGGGTAAAATTACACTCATTTTTTTTAACAACAAACATCAATATATGTTTAATGGTAGATATATGTAAAAAATAAGATAAGATAAGGATTACAGAAGGATAACTATTCTTCTTTAATTGGTTCTTTCTTGCTGGAAAAGAAGTTGTAATGAAGGAAGTCGTAGGCATCAGAGCCTTTAATCTTAAGCCAGATCTTATATTTGAACTGCCATTTCCATTTGATGGAGGGTAAACCAAATTTCAGATAACCGGCAATATAGGGGTGTGTTATAAGCGTCAGTCTCCTGTAACCAAGATCTTTAACAAGGAATTTCAGATAATTTTCAATTTCATCAACCAGGAGTATGGCGGGACGGATCTCACCGCTGCCGTTGCAGGTAGGGCATTTTTCAACAGTCTGAATATTCATCTCAGGCCTTACGCGTTGCCTTGTAATCTGCATAAGCCCGAATTTCGTAAGGGGAAGGATGTTGTGTTTGGTCCGGTCAGCTTTCATCTCCTCTTTCATCTTCTCATAGAGCTTCTGCTTGTTTGCCTGTGTGTTCATATCGATGAAATCGACCACGATGATGCCCCCCATATCTCTTAGCCTGAGCTGACGTGCTATCTCCTTTGCTGCAGCCAGGTTTACCTTAAGCGCGTTAGTCTCCTGGTCTTCACCAAGCTTTGACCGGTTGCCACTGTTTACATCGATGGAATGCAATGCTTCGGTATGTTCAATAATCAGATAGGCTCCATTCTTAAAAGAAACCGTGCGCCCAAAGAGTGCCTTAATTTGTTTGGAAACACCGAATTGATCGAAGATGGGATTGGGACCGTTGTAAAGCTTAACAATGTCCTTTTTTTCCGGAGCAATGGTACCAATGTATTCCTTTATCTCATGGGAAAATGTAGGATCGTTAACATAAATATTTGAAAATGAAACATTAAGCAAATCCCTCAGTAAGGCGGAAGTCCGGTCAAGCTCACTCAAAACCAGTTTGGGAACGGTTGAATTATGAAGCTGCGAAAAAGCCACCTCCCACTTCTTGACAAGACCCCGTAGCTCTCTGTCCAGTGTGGCCACCCTTTTCCCTTCAGCAACAGTCCGGATGATAACACCGTAATTTTTGGGCTTAATGCTATTAATCAGCCGTTTTAAACGTTTCCGCTCGTCCGAGGATCTTATTTTCTGAGATATGGAAACCTTATCCGAAAAAGGTATCAGAACCAGGTTACGCCCGGCAATGGAAATTTCTGAAGTTAACCTGGGTCCTTTGGTAGAAATGGGTTCTTTGGCAATCTGTACAATGAGTTTCTGGCCCGCTGAGAGAACATTTGAAATCTTACCATTTTTATCAATATCCGGCTCCAGCTTCATTTTTTGCAGCGATGGAACTTTACCCTTTCTTGAAAATGAAGATTTTAAATATTTATCCAGTGAACGGAACTGGGGCCCTAAATCCAAATAATGCAGAAATGCATCCCGGGAATAACCAACATCCACAAATGCAGCGTTAAGGCCGGGTATTATTCTTTTGACCCTGCCCAGATATATGTCACCAACTGCAAATTTGGGATTCCGCTTTTCTTTATTTAATTCAACTAATTGTTTATTCTCGAGCAGTGCTATTACGATCTCTTTGGAAGTAACATTAATAACTAACTCTGAACTCACAAGACTTCTCCCACATTTACTAAACAACATCCAAAAGTTAAACCTAAGAAAGCATCGGCTTCATTAGGTTTAACTTTAATTGTAACAAATCTCATTTCTTCTTTTTATGCCTGTTCTTCCTTAAACGCTTCTTGCGTTTATGAGTAGCCATCTTATGTCTCTTCCTTTTCTTTCCGCTTGGCATAAGCAATTCCTTCTTTTAATTAATTTTTCTTCTCTGTATTCTAAGCTTTAACATTTTCTTTTACCTTGCTGACAAATTTCTTAGAGGGTCGGAAGGCAGGAATATAGTGCTCGGGAATAACAATCGTGGTGTTCTTTGAAATATTCCTGGCTTTCTTCTGAGCCCGTTTCTTAACGATAAAACTCCCAAAACCTCTCAAATAGACATTTTGGTTACTTATTAGAGACTCTTTTACGGTTTCCATGAATGCTTCAACTGTTTTCTGAACAGTTACCTTTTCAATACCAGTCTTTTTTGAAATTTCGTTTACAATATCCGCTTTTGTCATTTTTCAAAAAATTTAATTTCCAATATTTTACAATAGTTTAAAAAATGCTGGATGCAAATATAAAGCATTTATTTTTATTAGAGAAATAGATTTATGTTAAATTTGATAATTTTATAATTTTAAGATACTCTATATCAACAAACATGAACATTAGCGCCATTTTAACTAACTGGTATAAAATTCATAAAAGGGATCTGCCCTGGCGAAATACAAAAGATCCTTATTTTATCTGGATTTCTGAAGTCATCCTGCAACAGACAAGAGTGAATCAGGGGATGGATTATTATATGAATTTCATCAATCAGTTCCCGGATCTCCGGACCCTTGCCCAATCATCTCTTGATGAAGTATTGAAAGCCTGGCAGGGACTGGGTTATTATACCAGGGCCAGAAACCTTCACTTCACCGCTCAATATGTTTATTATGAGTTAAATGGTAAATTCCCTGACAATTACCATGATCTCCTCAAACTTAAAGGCATCGGCGATTATACTGCATCTGCAATCGCCTCTTTTGCTTTCGGTGAGCCCGTTGCAGTGGTTGATGGTAATGTACAACGCGTTCTCTCTCGTTTAACTGGTATTGACGTACCGGTAAATACCAACCAGGGAAAGAAGTTAATCAGGAAAGAAGCGCAAAAACTTATATCCAGCGAAGACCCGGCATTACATAATCAGGCCATCATCGAATTTGGAGCTGTTCAATGTGTGCCGGTAAATCCAAACTGTGAAGTATGCCCACTGAATAATATATGTTACGCCTATCAGCAAAATATAGTGGAAGGGCTCCCCAAAAAACGAAAAAATAAAAAGAAACGCCTGAGGTATTTTTATTATCTGAAGATCCATCAAAATAGCCATTTGTTTATGCAACAAAGGGCGGAAAATGATATCTGGAATTCCCTCTATCAGTTTCCTTTGATTGAATCAAACAAAGCAATGGATTTAAATGACATCACTACTTCAGATCAGTGGGAAAAAATCTTTAATGGCGTCATCCCAACCATAAATAGCGTCTCCGATACATACACCCATTTGCTCACCCACCAAAAAATCTATGCAAGGTTTTTGGAAATAGAAATACCTCATCCCACTGATTTTCTTCTGAATAATTATACAAGCGTGGAAAATGGAAAAATTCAGGAAGTCGCTGTTCCAAGGCTGATCGAAAAATATCTGGAAGAAAAAAACAATAAAAAATAATTTGGAAAAGATTTGTATATAAAGAAAAATTTGTAATTTTACGATAAATTAACCAATCTTTAAAAATTCAATATCATGGGAATTAGCAGAGGAATAAACAAAGCAATTTTGATTGGGAACGTAGGTAAAGACCCCGAAATTAAACGGCTGGATAACGGTATGGTCATTGCCAACCTTCCCCTGGCAACAAGTGAAACGTACACCAACAAGAACAATGAAAAGGTGACCAACACAGAATGGCACAACATTGTTCTTTTCAAAAATCTTGCTGAAATAGTCGAGAAGTACGTAAAAAAAGGTGACGCCCTTTACATTGAGGGAAGAATCAGAACCCGTTCCTGGGACGACAAGGATGGTAACAAACGGTATATTACCGAAATCGTTGGCCTTAACATGCAAATGCTTGGAGGAGGCAAAAAGAGCGATGAACCATCGGTTTCCCAGAGCAATCAGGTTACTGAATCAGAAGGAGCAACCGGAATCCCTGAGGATGAAGACGATCTTCCATTCTAGAGCCTGAAACTAAAGCGTGAAAGTCGACTTTGGATACAATTGAGCCATTTTTATGCATTCTTAATATACTTAATATAAAATCCTTTGTAAGTATTACCACTTTACAAGGGAATGGTATTAGTCTATTATTGATAAGTCTGTTTTTTCTGGTCCTCGTTTCAATAGTTTCAGGGGGTGAGGACGCTATTTTTGCTATTATTCCCAATAAAATCAAAGAATTAAAAAAACACCCGGATAACAAAAATACCGTACTAACAAAACTCCTGGAATCACCCCAGATTTTAAAGGCTTCCATACTGATTCTGAAAAATTTTCTGTATGTAGTTATATTTATTTGTTTAAGCTTTGCGCTGCACAGCTTTATCATAATAAAACAATATACAGCAGGGATATTTCTGCTTCAACTGGCACTGATCATTGCCGTGATATTTATTTTCAGAGATTTATTGGTTAAAGTGATTGTTCCGCATAATCATTTTCAATTTGCCAGGGCAATGGCAGCTCCCTTTAATATCATCCACAGGATGTTATATCCGCTAAGCAACTATCTGGTTAATTCCACATCTGTAATCAGCAAAAAGCTGTTAAAAAGGAGAAGACTAACGCTGGATGAATTGTCCGATGCCTTAAACCTCTCTTCCAACGAGATTCAGGAAGACAAAAACATCCTGAAAGGCATTATAAAATTCGGAAACATTGATGCCAAAGAAATAATGAAATCCCGCATCGACGTAGTGGCCGTGGATATCAATACAGAATTTGAAGACCTGATGGATATGATCATCGATTCCGGCCATACCAGAATCCCCGTTTATGAAGAGAGCTTCGACAATGTTCGGGGTATTCTTTATATCAAAGACCTTTTGCCCTACCTGAGCAATAAGGAAGAATTCGAATGGCAAAAGCTGATCAGGCCTCCCTATTTCATACCCGAAACAAAGAAAATCAATGGGTTATTAAAAGAATTCCAGGACAATAAAATACACATGGCCATTGTTATTGATGAATATGGAGGAACATACGGTATCGTGACCCTGGAAGACATACTGGAGGAAATTGTAGGTGAAATTGCCGACGAATCAGATACGGATGAAATGTATTATACCAAAATCGATAACAATACATTCATCTTTGAAGGCAAAACCCTGCTTAACGATTTTTATAAAATACTCAATTTAAACGATGACTTCTTTAAAGAGATCAAAGGAGATGCGGATACCATTGCGGGCATTATTCTGGAGATGAAAGGGGAAATACCCAGAAAAAACGAAGTTATCCAGTTTAAGAATCTGACATTTAAGGTGGAATCCTCCGACAAAAGAAGAATTAAAAAAGTGAAAGTGATTATTGAATAAGTGGAGGTGAATATGCAGACATCACGTAAACCAATCTTTTTATCCTTATTGCTTTTCATTACCCTAATAATTTACGGGAGCTGCCGGCAGAATACCCAAAGTACCCCCCGACCGCGGGGATATTTCAGGATCGATCTTCCGGAGAAAAAATATACTTCCTTGAAAATAAATTGTTCTTACACCTTTGAGTATCCTATGTATTCAAAAATCGTAAGGGATCCGGGAGGAACAGGCAGAGAATGCTGGATCAACATCCATTATCCTCAATTTAACGGAGATATCCATATCAGCTATAAGCAAATCGATAACAATTTTAAAGCTTACGTAGAAGATGCCAGGAATCTGGCTTATAAGCATACAATAAAAGCCGAGGCTATTCAGGAAGAACTTTTTCAAGACAGAAAACGAAACGTATACGGCATATTTTATAATTTGAAAGGAAATGTTGCTTCTCCTGCACAGTTCTTCGTTACCGACAGCACGGATCATTTTCTTAGAGGTTCATTATATTTCAGGACTGAACCCAATCAGGACTCTCTTGCCCCGGTGATAAAGTTTGTAAAGAAAGACATGAGGCATCTGATTGAAACCTTGCAGTGGAAAAACTAAAGAATATGGGAATTGTGATTGACAAGCAGGTCAACACGCATTGTAAACTTGGTGTTTGGCATATAACTGAAAATTACAGCGATCTTATCTCCAGGCTCGATCTTGACCAAAGCGATCATGAAACCATTATGGCTTTCAAAAACCCTAAAAGAAAGCTGGAATGGCTTAGTGTTAGAGTGTTACTGGATGAATTAACCGACAAGGAAAATAAGATCCTTTACAACGGCAACAGAAGACCTTATCTCTCCGACAGATCATACAACATTAGTATATCGCATTCCGACTATTATGCTACTGTGCTTATTTGCAAGAAAAACCATGTAGGAATTGACATTGAGAAAATAAGCCCTAAGATTGAATATATTGCCTCTAAATTTTTAAAGGAAGGTGAATTAGAACATATACACGAGTCAGGCAGAATCTACCATTTATACTTGCATTGGTGCGCAAAGGAAGCTCTTTACAAATTGTGCGACAGAAGAAGAATGAGCATGCGGGAGAACATAACCATAGAACCATTTGTTCCCTATGAAAACGGTACTATGTTTGGAAGCGTAAATTACAGGGATATGAGGGAACGCTTCCTGCTGAATTATTTTTCAATAAAGAATTATTCGGTGGTTTGGTGTCGTAAATAATGTACCAATGAAGATCTACGATAAGATACTCAATAATTTCAATAAGCACAAGCTCTTTTCCCTACTTATTGACCCTGAGAAATACGATCAGAAAAGTCTGAGTCATGTAACCGGACTGGCCAATGAGGCGGAAGTCGACTTTATCCTGGTAGGCGGAAGCCTGCTGAGTGATACACTGGACCCTACAATAGAAATGATACGTTCTTCCACGGATATTCCCATAATTTTATTCCCCGGGAACATCATGCAGGTCTCGAATAAAGCCGACGGCATTTTGTTTCTCTCCCTGATATCGGGCAGGAATCCCGAGTTGCTCATCGGAAATCATGTGTTGGCGGCAAATATGCTGAGAAAAAGTGGCATTGAGGTGATTCCCACCGGTTATATCCTGATTAATGGGGGCAATACATCATCTGTTGAATACATAAGCAACACAAAACCCATACCTTGCGACAAATCAGATATTATTGCCTCCACTGCCATGGCCGGGGAATTGCTTGGCCACAAGATAATATACCTTGAATCGGGAAGTGGTGCCGATCAGTCGGTTTACTCAGAAGCCATAAATTATGTTAAAAAGCATATCAATATACCCCTAGTGGTAGGAGGTGGTCTAAAAACCCCGAATGATGTGAAAAGGGTGTGCCAATCAGGTGCGGATATGGTGGTGGTCGGCAACGCCATCGAAGATTATCCGGATAACCTAAAGCCTATGTCCTCCGTAATTAAAGAAAAACTATAACAAGACCTTTGTAAACAATTTACTCAACAAAAATAATATCCTTTTAAACTTTTCCGTTGAAACATAATCGAATATTATAATAATGTAAAACAATTAAAAAATCATTTATACTAATGAGCGCTTCATACTGGGATGAAAAATGGGCACCTGTGTATTTTGAGGGTATTCATGAAGATGAAAAATATGAAGTATCCAATTACGGGAGGATTAAAAGTTACAAGGTTAACAAGAAAGAGGGGAACATCATCAATGGTGCTTCGCTAAAGGGATACAAAGTTTTAAACATCAAACTGGCCAACGGCAGAAGGACCACGAAATATGTTCACAAACTGGTTGCGGAAAATTTCCTGGATAGGGACAGCCCCCTTCAGCAACACGTCATTCACCTGGATTTTGACAAACAAAACAATTACTATAAAAATCTGAAGTGGGTAACCAAGGAAACCATGTTTGAGCATCAAAAGATCAATCCAAATTATAAGAGAGGTACCATCAATTATTCCAAATTGACGGAAACCGATGTCATTCGCCTAAAGAAAAAATTAAAACGTGGCAAGAACAAACTGTATAAGCTGGCCAAAGAATTTGGAATTACTCACACCCAGCTGAACAGAATCCGCTCAGGGGAAAACTGGGGTCATATTAAAGTGGATTAAACAATATATTGATTTATTTAACCGCTCTTTTTTTGCTTGAGTGTATATGATTAATCGCGGGAAACTATAGAGAGCGGAGTTATTAAGATATTCATTCGTTTTTTAAAAAAAAGAAGTGTTGCCATAAAAAATTCCCCTTCAAATTTGAAGGGGAATTTTTTATGGTATATATGGTGGAATGGAATTACATCATTCCGGGCATTCCTCCGCCCATTCCAGCTGCTCCGGCACCCTGGCCTTCTTCTTCATCTTCTTCATCAACCAATACACATTCGGTTGTGAGGAACATACCGGAAATGGAAGCGGCATTTTCAATTGCAATTCTTGCAACCTTAGTAGGATCTATCACACCTGCAGAGATAAGATTTTCATATTTCCCTGCTCTGGCATTATAGCCATAATCACCTTCTCCTTGCAATACAGCATTTATAACAATTGAACCTTCTACACCAGCATTTTCAGCAATGCGACGAAGTGGTTCTTCAAGGGCTTTTTTCACTATGGCAATGCCAGTAGTTTCGTCCTCATTGGCTCCTTCCAGATTTTCAAGCGCTTGAATCGCTCTAACATAAGCGACTCCGCCACCGGGAACAATGCCTTCCTCTACTGCTGCTCTTGTAGCGTGTAGTGCATCATCAGTCCTGTCTTTCTTTTCCTTCATTTCCACTTCACTGGCTGCTCCGATGTAAAGTACAGCAACACCACCTGCTAATTTGGCAAGGCGTTCCTGCAGCTTTTCTTTGTCATAATCGGAAGTGGTGTTTTCAATTTGTTTCTTGATCTGATTAACTCTTGACTGAATGTTCTTGGTATCACCGTTTCCATTGACAACTGTAGTGTTTTCCTTGTCAATGGAAACCTTTTCTGCAGAACCCAGCATATCAATCGTTGCATTTTCAAGTGTCAATCCTTTATCTTCTGTAATGACGGTTCCTCCTGTCAAAATGGCAATATCCTCCAGCATTTCTTTTCTTCTGTCGCCGAACCCAGGAGCTTTTACTGCTGCAACTTTCAGGGAGCCTCTCATTTTGTTAACTACCAGGGTAGCCAATGCTTCACCCTCAATATCTTCACCAATTATCAGCAAGGGTTTGCCGCTCTGTGCAGTAGATTCAAGAATAGGCATCAAATCCTTCATTACAGATATTTTCTTATCAGTAATGAGGATGTATGGATTCTCCAGAACAGCTTGCATTTTCTCACTGTCAGTAACAAAATAAGGAGAAATGTATCCCCGGTCAAACTGCATTCCTTCCACAACGTCCACATAAGTTTCCGTACCTTTGGCTTCCTCTACGGTAATAACGCCTTCAACGCCTGCCTTAGACATGGCATATGACAACATTACGCCCAGGTCCTTCTCATTATTAGCCGAAATAGAACCAACCTGGGCAATCTCATCCTCTTTAATAACTTCATTCAGAATTTTCTCTCTTTCGTCATAGCTTAATTCCGTTTTTTCCTTGCCTTCTTCAGGCTTTTCAAATAACTCCTGGGCTTTTTCAATGATCGAATTGGTTTGAATGCTTTTCTTTTGCTGACCAAGATTCTTAACCACTTCTCTCACTGCCCTGTCGATACCTCTTTTCAGGTCCATCGGATTGGCACCCGCAGTAACGTTTTTCATTCCCACGGTAGCCATCGAATCAGCCAAAAGGGTTGCAGTGGTAGTACCATCACCTGCATCATCTGCTGTTTTAGACGCTACCTCTTTTACCATCTGGGCTCCAACGTTTTCATACTTGTCCGAGAACTCAATCTCTTTAGCTACTGTTACTCCGTCCTTAGTGATCTGCGGAGCACCATACTTTTTCTCGATCACTACGTTACGTCCTGAAGGACCTAAAGTAACCTTCAGCGCACTTGCAAGCTTGTCAATGCCTCTTTTAAGAGAATCTCTTGCTTCAATATCAAATCTTAAATCTTTTGCCATTTTTCACAGATTTTTTTATGATTATTAATACTTAAATTATTTACGCTTCTATTAACAAAATATCATCTTCCCGCATAATCAGATAATCTTTGTCGTCAATGGTTATTTCTGTTCCTGCATATTTACCATAAACAACCGTATCGCCTTCTTTTACAGTCATCGGCTCATCCTTTTTTCCATCACCTACAGCAACAACCTTTCCTTTCTGAGGCTTTTCCTTAGCTGAATCCGGAATGATAATACCACTGGCAGTTTTTTCTTCTGCCTTCATTGGCTCGATTAACACTCTGTCTTTTAAAGGTTTTTGTTTCATTGGTTTCCTGATTTGAGGGTTATAATTTCAAATTTCGTTTTCCATGTCAGCATATTTTATGCCAAAGAAAAAAACTTCAAAGCTTCCACAAAAAACTTACAGAAAAAATTACTGATATACAGAAGGTTTTACGGACTAAACATTGATTTTCTCTTGTGAAATTATACTGACAGGAAAAAGGAATAAAAAAAGGTGTCAGCTAAAATTATGACAAGCTGACACCCCTTTTATTCAATAAAGATTTTGTTCAATTTATTCTTCAGGAGGAAGTGGATTTTGATCCTGAGCTCCTTGCTGAGGAATCTGCTGGCCTGGTGCTTGCTGGGCCGGGGCCTGCTGTTGCTGTCCTTGTCCCCCGCCCTGACCTTCAGGCATTGATGTGGGAAATTGAGGCATTTGCGAAGGATCTACAGCATTATCAATTTGTTCCTGAATTTGGGATCTTTCTTCCGTTGTTTCGCGCGGTATGGTCATGCTGGCAACCAGACTCAGCACAAGAAGCGTTACTGCAAGGGTCCATGTAGCTTTTTCAAGAAAATCTGCTGTCTTCCTTACTCCCATAACCTGGTTCGATCCTGCAAAGTTGGAAGCAAGACCACCTCCCTTGGAATTCTGAACCAAGACGATCAGTACCATCAATATACTGACAATAATGATCAACACCGATACTAATAGATACATATTCCTTTTATTTTTGTTGTTCGTTAATAATGTTCCTTAATTGTTCAATTTGTTTTGCAAAGTAATCACTTTTTTCGGGATATTTCAAACTTAATTTCTTATAAGCTGAAATTGCCTTGTTATAATATCCCTGTTTGATATATATGTTGGCCAGTTTCTCTGACAACATTTCTTCATTCTCCGTCACACTTGGCCGGGAAATGTCCTCCTTCTTTTCACTTTCAGCGGGCGGATTTACATTTTTCAGCTCGGGTGATTCCTTTATGAATTTATCAATCAAATCCTCATTTTGCTGTTTATTCCCCAAGGTTTCCCTGTAGTCTCTTTCTGTAAAGTATTCCCCCCCAATATTTCTGTTTGTTTTCTTATCTTCAGACCCGGGTTGCTCTTCTTTCTTTCCCGGGCTGTCCAGTTCAAAACTATCCGATCCGTCAGCAGCTTTCTGGTTTGTAGTTTCACTCCCTTCTTTCCGGCTTTCCTGCTCGTATTTTTCTCTCAGCCTCTGCGACATTTTTTCTTCTACCTGCGAGGCTTTATCCAGTATGAAAAAATCACCTCCATCCTCCGGCAGATCTTCTTTCTTATTGCTATCTCCCTTCTGCACCGACAACGTATCTGATATTCTCTGCTTAAGGTAGGCAGTAGAATAATCCTTGTCCTTTTTCAGCTTTTCCTTGCTTTCACCGGAAGCTTCCAGATCTGTCCCGCTTTGATCCTCATTTTTATTGCCACTGTCGCTTGCCGAATGATCTTTTGTTTTCGTGGTTCCAGAATTCTTACCTTCCGCTTTTTGCCTGTCATCAGATCGTTCAAACGACTGAACCTCTTCCTCTTTCACAGATAAATCATTGATCAACCGGTAAAATTTTTCACTTTCCTTAATATAAACGGCTGATTGCTTCAAAAATTCTTTAAACCGGGGGTCGTTTATGTTTTTCAGATTCAACAGCAAAAGCTGATGGGCTGTCTGAAAATAAGGATATTTTCTCAGTAGCGCCCTCAATTCAGAGAAACTATATTCGTTTAATTCATTCGGGTTTTCAATATATTTTATGATTTCTTCCTTTTCCATCTCCATCTACCAATTCACAACTGCTTTCTGAAATATATCATCGATCAGTTTTTCACTTATAGATTCAACAAGCCGGTCCTCAACGCTTGACAGGCTTTGCGACGAGTCAAAATCTTCATATTGCGAGAAATTTGACTCATAACTGTTATCGGGATGCTTTGAATTGGTGAAGCGCACATTCACCGTTATCGTTAGCCGGGTCATCTGGGCGGTTTGCTCTCCTCCCACCGAAACGGGTCTTGTTTCATAATCCGTTATCTCTCCGCTGAAACTCAGATCGCCTCTTTCATTCATCATTGTCAAAGGGGTCTGGGACTGAAATTTGTCCTTAAGTTCGTTGGTAAAATACTGGCCAAGATTGGCCGGGCCATTGGGTGCCCTGCTGGCAAAGTCCTCAATGGAAATGGTTTCCACATCGGGCTCAATATTTGCACCACCCATAGAATATTGGACAGTGCATCTGGCCAGTAGAACACAACCAAATAGCAGCAATATATATTTTAACTTGTTCATTTTCATTTAATCCAAATTATATTCCTTGATCTTTCTATATAAAGTTCTTTCTGAAATGCCTAAATCCTGAGCGGCATATTTTCTTTTTCCGTCATGCTTGTCAAGAGCTTTCCTGATCAGTTCGATCTCTTTATCCTGAAGCGAAAGCGATTCTTCTATATATTCTTCTGTATCTTCTATAGGTGTATTTTCCTCCTTGCTGACCCCGGTCTGGGCTTTTTCCGCTTCAGCGGTTTCAATGTGTTCTCCTGTATTCTCATGAAGGGTTTCCATCAACTGCTTGTTGTCCTTTTGTATCCTGTCCACATCGGCGCCCTTGTCAATAATTTCATGCACCAGCTTTTTCAGGTTATTGATGTCGTTCTTCATGTCGAACAAAATCTTATAGAGTATCTCCCGCTCCGAAGAGAAGCTTTTCTCATCCACATTTTTGTACAGGGCCGGCAGCTTCTCAAGATTATAGTCCGGAAGATATTTTCTCAACGTTTCTGCATCCACCTCTCTCTTCTGTTCAATGATGGATAATTGTTCGGTAATGTTCTTTAATTGCCTTACGTTTCCTGGCCATCTGTAATTGACGAATATTTCCTTGGCTTCCTCTGTGAGCTTTATGGGTGGCATCCGGTAATGCTCTGCAAAATCGGTGGCAAATTTCTTGAAGAGCAACAGAATATCCTCGCCCCTTTCTCTCAGTGGAGGAATATCAATAGGTACCGTATTTAACCTGTAATACAGATCTTCTCTGAAACGATTTTCTTCAATGGCCTTAATGAGATCCTCATTTGAAGCGGCAATGACCCGCACATCGGTTTTTAATACCTTTGAAGAGCCTACCTTGAAAAATTCGCCTGTTTCCAAAACCCTGAGCAGCCTGACCTGTGTGAACAAGGGCAGTTCGGCTACTTCATCAAGAAAAATGGTTCCATGATTGGCTACTTCAAAATAGCCTTTCCGACTTTCGTAGGCGCCGGTAAAGGAGCCCTTTTCGTGACCAAACAGCTCGCTGTCAATGGTCCCTTCAGGAATAGCACCGCAGTTAACGGGTATGTATTTCCCGTGCTTGCGTGAACTGAACTGGTGTATGATCTGGGGAAAGACCTCTTTTCCTGTACCGCTCTCCCCCGTAATCAATACGGATAGATCTGTAGACGCTACCTGCCGGGCTGTATCAATAGCTCTGTTTAATTGCGGACTGTTGCCAATGATGCCAAAACGTTGCTTGATCGATTGAATATCCATTCCCACTCTTGTTTTTGCTGTTAATTTACATACTTCATTCAAGAAACTCTGACAAAATTACAATATTATTTATTTTTTTCTTAATTTTAACCTCCTTTTATTTAACGAATTACACGAACCTATATTTCACTGTCATTTAGTCATAAAACTATTGAATAAAACTAAATTATAGAATCTGATGAAATTTATTGGCATAATTCCAGCAAGATATGATTCCACACGCTTCCCCGGAAAACCCCTGGCCATGATCAAAGGCAAAACCATGATTCAGCGGGTATATGAGCAATCTGAAAAAGCATTGCCTGAAGTATATGTTGCCACCGATGACAAAAGGATCGAAGAGGTGGTAAAAAATTTCGGGGGTAATGTGGTGATGACTTCTTCAGCCCACAGGAGTGGCACCGACCGGATAAGAGAAGCCAGCGATGAGATCAGCCGGTTTTCCTCTTCAGAACATGACGTCATTGTCAATATCCAGGGAGATGAACCATTTATCCGGCCGGAGCAGATCCGGGAGCTCATTCAATGCTTTGATGACAAGAATACTGAAATAGCCACTTTAATTAAACCCATAAAAAACAGCGAGGCCTTATTCAATCCCAACCTGCCCAAAGTCATCAGGGATAAATTCGATTATGCCATATATTTCAGCCGTACCACCATACCCTACATCAGAAACAAAGATACTTCGGAATGGCTGGGTAGCTTTCCCTATCACAAACATATTGGGATATATGCTTACAGGGCCCGGATACTGAAAGAAATCACTTCTATGGAACACTCTTCCCTGGAAATGGCAGAATCACTGGAACAAAACCGGTGGATTGAAAACGGTTACAAAATTAAAACAGCCATCACCGAACATGAGAATTATCCGGTTGATACCCCGGAAGATCTTGAAAACGTTGTAAATCTAATCTTTTCAGATTAATATGCGGTCTTTGGAGACAGATGGCTCAGCCCAGCGCTGATTTGACTTTATTTCTGATGTCCTGGATATTAAATGGTTTGGTAAGATAATCGTAGGCACCTTTGTCAATTGCCTTTTGAATGCTTAAATTATCGGTTTTTGCAGAAACCACAATAACAGGCACATCAGTGGACCCGAAATCATTGACTTTATCGAGAAAGTCGAAGCCATCAAACTCGGGCATCATGATATCCAGTAATACCAGCTCTATTGCCGAATCACCTTCTATGGCACGAAATGCATTGTTAACACTTTCCGCAGTTACCACATCATATCCCTCCTCCTCCAGTATTGTCCTCAGCAACAATAAATGAGAGGGCATATCATCTATAATCAGTATTTTAGAATTTCCAGCCATTTTAATGTTATTTTATTATCTGCTAATTTAAGAATCTTTATCACCAATTCATAAAGTAAAATCACCTGAATTTACTCCCGATAAATTCCACCGGTTAAGTATTTCTACGGGGGTGGAAACGAATCATGAAAAATGCTTCAATTCGGAAAAACGCTTTCTTCCCCTGAGAAAATACTGAAAAACGATGCTTCCGGGTAACATTTGCCGGGGGAAATCTTGTCCCGGAGGAGCGTTGGATCTTCGTTTCTTTTTCAAGCGCTTTAAAAGGCTCAAAAATTGCCGGTGGGATCTCAAAACTGCGGAAAAATTCCGGGGCTTACCCTGCAAAAGATACATAAAGCCCGATAACCCGTCCATTAGTACTCTCAGAAGGATAACTGGTAACAATTGGTTTTGGGGTAAATTCTTATAAAGCAGGAACAGGTTGTTCCTATAATTGAGGAACAATTTGAACGGGTTTTCATTGGGGAGCGTACCCCCACCAACATGATAAACAACAGAATGAGGTATATATTTGATGGTATAGCCCCTATTTTTAAGCCGCCAGCATAAATCAATTTCCTCCATATGGGCAAAAAAATCGTCATCGAAACCACCCAGCCTGTGGAAAAGATCGGCACGTACTACCATACAGGCCCCTGTTGCCCAGAAAATTTCAGTCGGATGTTCATACTGCCCTTCATCTTTCTCAAGGGTATCCAAAATCCTGCCCCTGCAGAAAGGGTATCCGTACCGGTCAATGAATCCGCCGGCTGCACCCGCATATTCAAAATAATCCCTTTTATTGTATGCCTTTATCTTAGGCATGCAGGCAGCCACAGAAGGGTCATCTTCCATACATTGCTTCAGAGGTTCCAGCCAGTTTTCGGTAACTTCAATGTCGGAATTTAGAATTACATAGTACCTGGCTTCAATTTGGGCCAGTGCCTTATTATAACCCCCGGTAAATCCATAATTCCGGTCAAAAACAATGGTTCTCAGGTTGGGATAATTCTCCCGCAGAAACTCCGCAGAACCATCATCCGATCCGTTATCGGCAACGATCACCTCAACGGATTCATACCGGGAGTATTTAATGATAGAGGGAAGAAAGGCTTCCAGCTGTTTTCGGGTATTCCAGTTGAGTATGACAACGGCAATGTCGGTCATTTAAAACATTCATGTTTTATTGGTGGAAACGTGGTTTGTTCATTTCATTGTTTATACTTAATCAAAGGGCTCATCGATGATGTTGTCATCGGCGATGTTGGGCAGTGTGATTTTCATACCCGGTGTCTGTTCCATCTCACGCTTTATGGCCCATGTGGCTTCCCTGTTTCGTGCCCAGCTTCTACGGGCAATCCCGTTGTTGACATCCCAGTGAAGCATCATCTCAAGCCTTCCTTCGGCTTCCGGGGTGCCGTCAAGGACCATGCCGAACCCTCCGTTGATCACTTCCCCCCATCCTACTCCTCCGCCATTATGCAGGGAGACCCATGTAGCGCCGCGGAAAGCATCTCCTATCACATTCTGAACTGCCATATCGGCAGTATATTTTGAGCCGTCATAAATATTAGAGGTCTCCCTGTAGGGGCTGTCAGTACCCGAAACATCATGATGATCGCGGCCCAGCACAACGGGTTTTGAGATTGTACCTTCACGAATGGCCTGATTAAATGCCCTGGCTATCTTAATCCGTCCTTCTGCATCGGCATAGAGTATTCTTGCCTGCGACCCCACTACCAGCTTATTTTTACCGGCTTCCCGAATCCAGTGTATGTTGTCCTGCAACTGGCCCTGTATTTCTTCGGGGGCTGTCTTTGCCATTTCTTCCAGAACCTGCCCCGCAATCCGGTCTGTGATTTTCAGATCATGCGGATCATTAGAAGTACAAACCCACCGGAACGGCCCAAAGCCATAATCAAAAAACATGGGACCCATAATGGATTCCACATAGGAGGGATATTTAAATGATCCATCCGCTTTAAGGATATCGGCTCCGGCACGACTCGACTCAAGAAGAAAAGCATTCCCGTAATCCCAAAAAAACATACCCCGCTGCACCATCATATTGATGGCTTTCACCTGCCGTTTCAATGATTTGTGCACCTTTTCCTTAAACTGCTCAGGATCTCCGGCCATAATTTTATCGGCTTCGTCCAGTGTAAGCCCTGCCGGATAATAGCCACCGGAATAAGGATTGTGCAGGGATGTCTGATCGGAACCCAGCTCCACCCGGATGCCCTCATCAACAAATTTCTCCCACAATTCTACCACATTTCCCTTATAGGCCATGGATACAGCTTCTTTATCCTCCCTTGCCTTCTTTAAGCGTACAAGAAGGGCATCCAGATCGTCATAGGCCTCATCTACCCATCCCTGCTGATGCCGTTTCTGAGTGGCCTTTGGGTTTACTTCTGCTACTACGCAAATGCCACCCGCAATGACGGTTGCTTTCGGCTGGGCACCGGACATACCTCCCAGACCGGAAGTGACGAACACTTTGCCGGAAAGATCGCTTTCTCCTTCCTTTAGTGTCAGCCTGCCGGCATTCAACACGGTGATGGCGGTGCCATGGACAATACCCTGGGGACCAATATACATAAAAGAACCTGCCGTCATCTGGCCATACTGGGTAACCCCAATGGCATTAAACCTTTCATAGTCGTCTTTGCCTGAATAATTGGGAATCATCATTCCGTTGGAGACAACTACCCTTGGAGCCTCTTTATGTGAGGGAAACAAACCTATGGGATGGCCGGAATAGAGCACCAGCGTCTGCTCATCGGTCATTTCCGCAAGATATTTCATCGTGAGACGATACTGGGCCCAGTTCTGAAAAACCGATCCATTCCCGCCGTAGGTGATCAGTTCATGGGGATGCTGTGCAATAAGGTTATCGAGGTTGTTGCTCAGCATGAGCATGATCGCTGCTGCATGCGTTGAATTGTGGGGGAAATCGTCTATATTCCGCGCGGAAATAACATAGTCCGGCCTGAAACGATACATATAGATTCTTCCGTACAGTTCCAGCTCTTTAGCAAATTCCCAGGCCAGCAGCTTATGGTGTTTTTTATCAAAATAACGCAGGGCATTTCTCAAAGCCAGCTTCTTTTCCTCTTTTGAAAGCATATCCTTTCTCACCGGCGCATGATTGATGTTCTTGTCATACGGCTTATAATCCGGAAGCTCATCAGGAATTCCCTCTAATACGGCCTGCTTAAAATCTTTCTTTGTCATAGGAGGGTTCTTTATCAGTTAAAAAGGTAAATTTAACACATTCCACCGGCTTTGAATAAGATATTTGTCATATTCGTTTGTTGTCTGACGCTTCGGGGTCCCGCCAACACGGTCGGGACTCCCGAAGGTCTGATAAT
>CAYNPZ010000058.1:0-21596 GCA_964399175.1 uncultured Bacteroidales bacterium
CTACGTACCCAACGACTTTGATCAATAATACAGATAACATTTGGCTTTGTCCCGTGAACGGGACAAAGCTTTTTTCTTCGGTTACTTACCTACAGATTGACGCGGCAGATTTAACATTTCAACAAGTTGAATTGGTAATCTACTGTTTTTATTTATAATATCTTGAAAAAATCGCTACATATCATCCTGCTGTTTCTTTTGAGTCTTTCGTTCTCAGGCATTGGCTTTGCCCAGGATACGGTAGTCTGTGCCGGCGATCGCGGTATGTATGCCACTTCTTCCACTTATTCCTTTAACAGCATATACCGTTGGGAAGTAGAAGGAGGAGATAAAATCCATGATTACGGCAACCGAATCGAAGTGGAATGGGACGATAATGTGCAGGAAGGCCGGATCACCGTCACAGAAGTAGGCCTGAACGGTTGCGAGGGTGAGACAATGGAATATGTGGTGGACATCCACAGCACATTTGCAAGCATTGAAGGAGATAAAGAGATCTGTGAAGGGGAGGAGGCTGTGCTTACGCCCGGTTCGGCTTACGATAGCTACAAGTGGCAGGATGGCAGTAGTCAGCCAACCTATATAGCTGATTCATCCGGTACCTACTGGGTGAAGGTGAGCGACCAATATGGATGTGTGGACCGCGATACAGTAAGCCTTGCCGTGCATGACAATCCGGATGTGAACATCGACGTGAGCTCCATGAATACAGAAGATGTACAGAGCTTTGAAGACAGCGTTGCCTTTGTTGCGGGCAAAGTGGATTATATAACACTGGATGCCGGCATGTGGAGCGCCTACGAATGGAATACCGGGGATATGATGAGCACCATTGATGTGGAGGATACCGATGTGGGCCGGGCTACCGGAGGCTCTAAAACAAAGCACTATTGGGTAACTGTGTCCAATGAATTCGGTTGTCAAAGCACGGACTCCATCGCGGTAACGGTGGTTAACGATCTGAAGATCCCCAATGCCTTTACACCCAACGATGACCAGGCAAACAACCTGTGGAAGATACCCGGCTTGTCGCTTTATCCCAATTGCGAGGTGATCATTTTCGATCGCTGGGGCAACCAGGTCTTCCATTCAAAAGGCTATGAAGAAGCAGATTACTGGGATGGTACCGACCAAAACGGGAAAAAGCTGCCTATGGATTCCTATTATTACATCATTAAACTGGGCAACGGTGAAAAACCGATACAGGGTACGGTATCCATCATCCGATAGAATGATTGTGGTATTTATGAAAATGAGAAGGTCTTTAATGAAACGTTTGAGTATTTTAGTGGTTTTCTTTTTAATGGTTCTTCCGGCCGTGGTGAAGGCACAGCAGATACCCCTGTACAGTCAGTACATGATGAACAAGTATCTGCTTAATCCTGCCTATGCAGGAAGCCGGGGCTACACGTCCTATAACCTTACCGCGCGCCAGCAATGGCTTGGTTTTGGTAATGCCAAAACACCTTCTACACAGGCCGTTTGTGCACAAACCCGTGTCTTGGAGACCGGTATACTGTCCAGATTACCCTTCATCGGAAGCAGAAGGCCAAGAAGACCCAGCGGAAGGGTTGGACTGGGTGGTTATATTTTCAATGACCGGAACGGTGCGATAAATCGTACCGGAATCCAGGGAACCTATGCCTACCACATATCAGTGGGAGATCTTCAGCAGCTTTCTTTCGGGGTTTCCGGAACCGTCTATCAGTTTAAGATTGATGACGATAACCTCGTACTTCCCGATGACGAATTGGGTATTCCCGACCCTTTAATCAACGGCAGAAAGAACACCATGTTCGTTCCTGATGCAACGGCGGGAATTTACTATATGTACAGGGATTTTTATATTGGCGCTTCCGGAATGAACCTGTTCCAGTCGGTGCTTAAATTCGGCTCCGATCGGTCGTACAGCAACTACCAACTCAAGCGCCATTATTATTTCATGACCGGTTACCGTTATGAAATGGATGAGAATTTTGCCCTGGAGCCTTCATTGTTGCTCAAATCAACGGAACGAATGAATCTCCAGGCAGATATCAATGTAAAAGCCTATTACCAGGATGAATACTGGATGGGTTTTTCCTACCGAACGGGCAGCGCCCTGATATCCATGGTGGGTGTGAAAATTGGTAACCTTTATTTTGGTTATGCGTATGATTATTCCTTGAGGGAAATTCAAAACCTGACTTATGGCTCGCACGAGATTATGTTGGGTATCAGATTTGGAGACGGAAGAAGACGTCAGCGCTGGATGAGAAGGTTCTGATTAAGAGAAAGAAACGTCTGATCTTTATTTTTAATAATCGTATTTATGAAGAAGTTGGCAGTGGGCAAAAGGCAGTTGGCAAAGGATCTGGCTACGTCTGTTAGTAGAGACACATGGCTGGCATTTGGAAAAGCACCTATCTGGGGGCTTTCTTAGCCTTCGCATTAGCCTTCAATCCCGCCTGCCGACGGACAGGCATTCAATCAACCAATCAACCAATCATGCAATTAACCAAACAATCAACCTATTAGAGATATGACAAAAAAATGGCTTTTTCCAATCATAACCCTGGCGGTACTCGTTGCTCTGTTTTTTCTTTTCAAGCCGAAATTCGGCCGGTGGAGCTACGACCAGGCTGTTGAGCTTTACGATTCGGCCCGATTCCAGCAAGCTGTGGAAAAATACAACCAGGCAATTTGGTTCGACGACAGCAAAGCCCCATATTTTCAAGGTAAGGCCCTTGCCCTGGATTCACTGGGTAAATACGAAGTAGCTGTAAAAAACTATAGAAGGGCCATTACGCTTGATTCGACACATGCCCGTACCTGGTACCACCGCGGTATGACCTTTGTGGCAATGGATAAAACGGGAAATGCCATACAGGATTTTAGCCGGGCCATCAAATTGGATCCTGAAATGAAGGAAGCCCATTATCAGCGGGGTGTTGCCGTAATGAATCAAAAGTACTATGAAAAAGCCATCCGGGATTTTTCAAGCGTCATTGAGCTGGACAGCTCTTATGCAGATGCTTATTTCAAGAGAGGCGCCTGTTACCGGGAGCTCGGAGAAAAGCAGAAGGCTGTGGATGATTATTCTCAGGCCCTTAATCTGGGGATGGATAATCTGAATGTCTATCAGCAAAGGGCTAAAGCTTTGTCTGATGTAAAGGACTATAAACAGGCCATCCGCGATTTTGGTAAGATCATAGAGCTTACCGGGGGAAGCAAAAAATTATACTATCAGCGGGGATATCTGCATTTTCTGCTGAATGAATATCAGCAGGCCGTGCCCGACTTCACCCGGGTACTGGAAACTGATGCGTCCCACCGCAATGCCCGCTATTATCGGGCTCATTCCTATTCCGAGCTCAGCGAATATAAAAAGGCCATGAAGGATTTCTCCAGGGTGGCTGAACTGGACCCGGACGATCCCAAGGTTCAGTTTAACCTGGGACTGGCTAAAATGCACCTGGGAAACTTCAGTGGAGCCCGGCAGACGCTTCAAAAGGCCACAGAACTGAAAGAAGACTATGATAAAGCATATTTTCTCCTGGGGATGACCTATGCCAATATGAAGGAGCATAACAATGCCATACAGCATTATTCCCGCGCTATTTCTTTAGATTCCACCTATCAGCAGGCTTATTATTACAGAGGAGTTTCCAGAGGTGTGCAAAATAATCACAAATCAGCCATCTCCGATTATTCTCAAGCCATTGAGCTGGACAGCACCTATGCCATGGCCTTTTATAACCGGGGGGTCTCCAAAGTGGCCCTGAACAATTTCGGTCTGGGCTGCCAGGATTTTTATCAGGCTCTGGATCTGGGTTACAAACCGGCCAAAAAGATGATAGAGACTTATTGCAAAAATCATCCGCGGGAAAAGTAGAATTGATAAACTGATAAATTGTTAATGGTTAAATTGTTTTGGAAAGGATAATAAATATAATAACTTTCTATAACTCTTATTCTTTGCGGTCTTTACTTGTTTTTTCCTTTGCGTCCTTTGCGAGAAAGAATTATTTGTTTCACGCTAAGCCCGCAAAAACTTAGCAAAGCTCGCTAAGAGAGATGAATTCTTAATTTCATTTTGATATTTTAAAGGGTTTGATCATGTTTAGATATATTTTTATAATTGGTTTTCTAATTCTTAATTTAGCTGCAGCTCCGGCTTTATCGCAGGATAATACTGTATCTAAAGTCGATTCCATATTACAGGATTATTACAGTGAAAATTCCCCGGGCGTGAGCGTGATGGTACTGAAAAACGGAGAAGTTCAGCTATCTAAAAGCTATGGATATGCCAACCTGGAAGATGAGATAGAAGCTAAGCAGGAAACCAATTATCATCTGGCCTCGCTTACCAGCCAATTCACTGCTATGGCCGTGATGATGCTGAAAGATGAGGGCAAAGCCAACCTGGACCAAAAAATCACAGAGGTATGGGACCGTCTACCCGGATATTGCAGTGCAGTTACACTGAACCATCTGTTAAAACAAACTTCCGGCCTGCCCAACCTTTCCTATCGTGATTTTTACTGGGATATAAAAGATCTTAAAGACATCAGGAAATTTCTGAACCAACATGAAAAGCTCAGATATCAGCCCGGGAAAAAATCGAATAACAACTCCCTGAATGATGCTTTATTGGCATCCTACATTGAAAAGATCTCAGGGACCAGCTACCGGAAATTTGTGGAGAACCGGATATTTGAGCCCCTGGGAATGGAAAACAGCGCACTTTATAAAGGTGGATTGTTTTCAAAAATATCCGACAAAGCCAACGGTTATCTCCGTCAGAACAACAACCAGTATAAACCCGCTTCCGAATTTCAGAAAGATTATTATGAAGGGGTGACAGGAATCTTCTCCAATCTCAATGATCTGCAGAAATGGGTGAAAGCCTGGGATACCGATACGCTGGTCACAAGCTCTACGCTGAGCCAGGCCAAGCGGATCAACTTCATCCGGGGCCAGAAGCAGTTTCCGGGTTACGGCTGGAACAGGGCTTTCAATAAAGGGCAGAAATATTTATACGCCAGCGGCATCGGAAATGGCAACACCCATATCATTCTAAAATTGCCCAGTGAAAACATTGATTTGGTCATTCTCTCCAACCAGCATCCTCTCTTTGGCATGCGGGAAAAGGCCTTTGAGCTGGTGAATGTCTTCTCTGACAGGGAATATGAAGCGAAGTAGTAGTGAGTAAATCAAATCTGTCATTAGCTGAATTTTTGTCATTAGTGCAACAAACCATAGAGAATAGAAACAAACCCAACCCCGGTAGGGGTGACATTATGGTTAGGTACTTCCGAGGTACCCCCTCCCCCTTCTGAAGTACCCCTCTCCACTTCAGAACTCAAACGATCAAGATAAAAAGTTGAACCATCGAGTTCAAACCTCGACATACCCCCTTCAGAACTAAAACGACCGAGTAAAAAACTCAAGTTTCCGAGTCCAAAGCAAGGATGACCCCCTCGAAGAAGTACCACCCCTCCCACTTCAAAGCTCGAACATCCGAGTTCGGAACTCGATCATTTTAGGTAAAAGGTTGGCCGTTTGACCTTTTAACCGGTTACCCCCACTTCAGAAGTGGATGAGTGAAGCAAAAAGCAGAAGCATTCAACCAGGTAACCAAAGCATTTTACAATAAAAGCGGAAATGCGGAGCTAAAAACTAAACACAAGAAGATAAGAAGTAGTGAGTAAATGAGTAGAGAGAAATGAGTAGTGAGTAGAGAGTAATGAGTAGTGAGAATTGAGTAATGATTAGTGAGAATTGAGTAGTGAGTTGTGAGTTGAGGGGTGGGGTGAACTATGTTTTTTTGCAAAATTTTTCAGGATGGTTGAGCATTGAGATTAGTATTTTTCTTATTTCATCATAACTTTTTATTATCCTTTTATGCTCTTTTTCATTAATATAGTCACAATATAACGCATAATCGAGCCATACTTCCGTTTCATATTCTTCTCCAAGGGCATCGGAGATTTTATTTACAAAAGCTTTAATGTATATCTTCTTTGCCCATGCCTCAGCTAGATTTGAAGTGATTCCCCGTGAAGAACGGCGGATTTGATCAGTAAGAGAATAAAGTTCTTCTTTTGGAAAAGATTTTGTCATATGAAATATATGCATAGCAATTTTAAATGCCTTCTGGTAAACGACCAAATCTCTAAAACTATTAATTGTTGCCATTTTTTCTGACAATATAAGAATTCTGTTTGAATATCCAAACAAAACTCACTACTCATCACTCACTACTCACTACTCTCTACTCACAACTCATCACTCACATAAAGTCCATCGACGACAACACATTAATCACCTTCTCAATAGAGTAAGGCTTGGTAAGCAGTTCGTTGAAACCTTCTTTTTTGAAATCGGCAAAAAAATCGGCGGGGTTATAAGCTGTTAATGCAACAACGGGGGTTTCGCAGTAAGGATGCTCCATCTCATTTCTGATGTAACGTACGGTATCCAAGCCATTCATTACGGGCATCTCTATATCCAGAAACACCAGATCCACCTTATCCGATTGCATTAACCGGATGGCCTTTTCTCCGTTTTCCGCCTCCAGTACCCTGGTGGCAAACTCAGCGCTAATCTCTTTAAGGAGAATCCGGTTCATGATGATATCATCCACTATGAGCAGATTAAAATCTTTGTTTCTCAAATCGCTTACCCCAGCCTGCTTAAGGTTTTAATAATATCATAACTTTTGATGTTTACTTTTTTTCCATCCAGTTCAATGATCTTGTCATTTTTAAATTCAGTCAGCGTACGGATCAGGCTTTCTTTTGTGGTTCCGGCAAGTTCTGCCAGTTCGGTTCGTGTTAAGGGAAAATCAAAGTTATGGGAATGGTATATTTTTTCGGAAAAATACATGATGATGTCCGCGATTCTTCCGGGAAGCTGCTTCTGCGACTGGCTGATCAGCCGTTTAAAGATTCCCAGGTTTTCTGAGGTGATCGTCTTCAGGATTTCATGGGCATATTGTCCGTTGTTGCTGATGACGTTCTCAAATACACTGCGGTCGATGATATAGACTACTGTTTTTTCCAGAGCTGCAGAAGAATAGCTAAAGGTCTCCTCACCAAAAACAGAATTCAGCCCCAGGAATTCTCCGGATATCCCAAGCTTGATGATTTTGGTCTTATTGTTTTTGCTTTCCCGGTATATCTTGATAAGTCCGGACAGGATGTACATCACATGGGAAGTACGCGTGTTTTGTTTGAATATTACATCATTCTTAAGATAATTCACCACGTTGCTGTGGCTTTTTATTCGTTCGATTTCCTCTTCATTGAGAATGTTTTCAAAGGGTATGATCGCATTACTTTCCTCGGGCTTATTCTCAATGTTTTTTTGTTCTCTCATTAAACCATCGGTTTTTAAATCAATATGGCTGTTGATAAGGGATTTAACCCGAATAATTCAAGAATTATTCCTGTCTCCGACAGCGACTAAGGTTCACTAAAATTTTTTTCAAAAATTTAAGTTCACCTAAGTCGGGGTTAACCTGCATTTTATTCATATTTATAAAAATTTATGAATAATGCAGGTTAAAGCTTTAAAGGTGATCTGAATCATCTTAAACATTGAATCTAGATCACCTTCTTTAATAATTCAAATCATTTGAAAATCTACCACCTTACCCCCGCTTACTCCGTATATTTGTTCAGTGTATTTAAAACACGCAAGATAAAAAAAGAATTTCATAATACAAATATAATGAGTTTGAGAAGGAAGGAAATATTAGTCGTGGATGATTCTGAAACAAATCTGTTGCTGTTGCAGGCGGTGCTTGAAGATGAAGGATATCATGTTGTAGTGATGGAGGATTCATCAAAGGCGGTGGAATATATCCACAAGAACAAACCTGATCTGGTATTGCTGGATCTTTTAATGCCTGATTTGGATGGGTTTGGTTTCATGCAAAAACTGGGCAACGGCACCGGCAATTTTGCTTCTCCGGTCATTGTTGTTACAGCCTATGCCAATTCGGAAAACAACAGAAGGGCCAGGGAACTTGGGGCCCTGGATGTGATCAACAAGCCCATCAATATTTCATCTTTTATAATGAAAGTCAATAAAATCGTTAACTGATATAATATGTCCGATAACAATCAAGAAAATATAAATCTGCAAGCACTACTTGAAACATACTCCATAGAGGAGATCTCGGAACTTTTTACTGAAATTGACAAGAAAATCGTTTCTCTCCATCAGGTCTCTTCCGAAGATTTCCTTCGGCTGAACAGGGATTTTAAAAAGTTTCACAAGCAGGCCAATCAGATATCTGAAAATGCTTCCTATCTCTTTGATTATATTACCGGACATGAGAACAATGAACTGATAGCCGACATTGATAAGTTTTACAGGCGTTTAAAATCGCAAAGCGATCTGTTCAATTCCCATGTTGACCTTGTAAGCGATTTGATCAACCGCTTATTGTCCAGGTTGCGCCAGAGCTTTTTTCCAATCAAGAACTTCAAGCAAAACCTCACCAGCCTGAAATTTTTGGAATCGAATCTTGAATTAAATGTTTCCCTTTCCGAAGAATCCAGCTCGCCTTCAGTACAGGGAATATGCGATGAGTTGCGGGAAGAGGTAACACAGATTGAAAAGCTTTTTGCCCGGCTGAAACAGCTTCTCAAAGACAAGTTCCTTTTAAGCGAGCAGTTCAATGCAGAAAAGGTGGACATCAACAAGATCCTCGATCTGCTGAAAGAAGAAATAGAGGTATATTCCGAACATTATCATTCGGCAAAGGAAAAGCTGCCTGAGATCAAAGGGAAAACGGATGCCACTTCAGAAAGCATCAGTAAGATTATCACCAATTTACAGTATCAGGATATCATCAAGCAGAAGATGGAGCATATCCAGCACACGCACAAAGAACTTGCTGATGAGCTGGAGAATTTCAAATCCGAAGAGCAGATCAGCCTTAACGAAAAAGCCAAATATTTTATCCGCCTGCGCGATATAGCTGGATTACAGGCTGCACAGCTAATGCACACCAATAAAGAGTATCAGACCGCCATAGAAAAGATATCTGATAAATTCCTGGAGATTGGCGAGAACATGACCTTGGTTTCCAAACAATGCGCCAATTATACTTCTTTTGATTCGGCCAACCAGAAAATTTTCTTCAATTCATTAAAAAATAATTTAAATCAGGCAGAGAAACAGATACAGCATTTTTGCAGGTTTAATGCGAATTTCCGGAAAAATGTAGATGACATTGTGGATCTGCTTGATCAGATCCTTAACCGACACAGCAGAATAAAACCTTTAATGGATGATCTGGAAAATCGCCTGAAGAATCCTTCCTGGCAGAATGAATCGCAGGAAGCCAATGCAAATATTATCAGGCAGATGACACAGGTGTTCGGGGATTTGCAGGGAAATGAAAGAATCATGAACGGTTTGTTCGAAGAGTATAGAAAACACCGGGAACAGCTCGGTCATGATGTGATTAGCACCATGTCGGACTCCGGCGAGACCGATTGTGACGAATTTCCCGACAAGATCAGCCATTATTTGAATAACCTCAGTGAGATGGAATCGAAAATTGTCAGCAAGCTGAAGGAAAACAATGAGCTTAGCGACCAGGTTTTCAGGGAGGTTCAGAATTCGGTCAACCAGATTCAATACTATGAATATTTCGAAAAAGAGATAGAAGAGATTATTGATGAGTTGAATGCATTGAATTTTAATCTGAAAAACAGTTCGGAGGATGATGTGGCCGACAGGAAGGAAAATCTGGAAAAACTAAAAGCCTATTATACCATGGGTACTGAATTTGAAATACATGATCAGGTAACCGGCGGTGGTAATGTGAATATGGATTTTGGAGATGAAGAGGAAGAAGGCGGTGACCTGGAATTGTTTTAATTGTTAATGATAAATTATAAAAATTATGAAAACAAGCAAGCATGTTACCATTACTCCTTTTGGAAATGAAGAGGAAAACAAAGCCAGAATGACTATCAGAAAGGAATTAACCATCTATACCGTTCTGGAGATTAAGGACAACTTTCTGAATGCAATTGAAAAGTACGATGAGCTGGATGTTCATATCCAGAAGGTAGAGAACATCGATCTGAGTTTTATACAGCTCATTGAATCCCTGAGAAAAACGGCTGAGGAATATGGAAAGACCATCTCTGTTTCAGCTGAATTGACGGATGAAACCAGGGATTTGGTTGAGAATACCGGATTTGATCCTATTTTACAAACTTAAATATACATAATTTTATGGGTAAGAATATCCTGGTAGTTGATGATTCGGAGAGCATAAGGGAAGTGGTTTCCTTTACGCTTGAGAATGAAGGGTATAATGTTAAGACTGGTAATGACGGCAAGGATGCGCTGAAGCATTTTGAGGGCGATCCGGTTGATCTTGTGATTACTGATCTTCATATGCCTGAAATGGATGGAATTGAATTTATTAAGGAGATACGTCAAAAAGAACAATACAAACGTGTTCCCATCCTGTTCCTGACCACTGAATCGCAGGCTTCCAAAAAACAGGAAGCCAAGGAAGCAGGGGCTACAGGTTGGATCGTGAAACCGTTTGTACCGGCAAAATTGTTGGCTGCACTTAAAAAAGTTATGCGATAATGGAAAAATTTACAGAAAAATTTATAGAAGAGGCTACTGATAACATTTCAGATCTGGAGAGTGCCCTCCTGGAACTTGAGAGCAATCCCGATTCCACAGATCTTGTTGAGCGCGTTTTTCGCGCCATGCATTCCCTTAAAGGCGGGGGATCCATGTTTGGGTTTAACAAACTGAGTGAGTTCACCCATCATCTGGAGAATTTGTGGGACAGGATCCGAGAGGGCCGGATGAAAGTGAATCAGGGCTTGCTGGATCTTACCTTGCAATCGGTTGATCATCTGAAAATGCTTTTGAAAGAAAAAGATGATCTTTCCAGTGATACCGAAACCACGCATAAAAACCTCACTGTGCAGGTCATGAAATTTCTGGGGGAAGAAGCCACCGAAGACAGCGGCAATTCCAATGGTTCATCGAACGGTGACCGTGATGGCATGAAGACTTATTATATCTATTTTGATCCTGACGAGAATATATTCGACGACGGAACCAATCCCCTTTTCCTTTTGGATGAACTGAATTCGCTTGGACAATGCAGAATAATACCTTATCTGGAGCGCATACCCCTGCTCCCGGACATAGATCCGGTGAAATGTTACACTTACTGGGAGGTCATACTGGCCACTAAGGAAGATGAGAACGCCATTTATGATGTGTTCATCTTTGTTCAGAATCAGGCTGAAATCAATGTGCATCTTTTAAGCGAAGAGAATCTTTTTAATAACACCAGCTTTGTACAGAAATTGGATGAAGTAGCCACCGGCGAAAAGGACCTGGGCTTCGAAGGATTCAAGGAGATATTGAATAATCTCTCTACTCCTGAAGAATCGAAAGAAGAAGAGACTCGTAAACCTGGTGGAAACCTAAACCGGGAAAGCACCATCTCAAGCATACGGGTTGAATCTGAAAAAATTGATCATATGATGAACCTGGTGAGTGAGCTGGTGACCACACAGGCTAGATTAAGCTTGCGTGCAGAGCAACTTGGGGATACCGAACTGGAAGGTATAGCCGAAAATGTCCAGAAGCTTACCCGTCAGCTACGCGACAATGCTTTTGATGTTGCATTGGTGCCTGTGGAAACCATGCTTACACGTTTCCAGCGATTGGTAAGGGATTTGTCCGCTACCTTGAATAAGAAGGTGAATTTTACAGCCGAAGGCACAGATACCGAACTGGATAAGAATATCATTGAAAAACTTACCGATCCCATACTTCATATTATTAGAAATTGTATTGATCATGGCATTGAAACTCCCGAAGAACGTAAGAAAGCCGGGAAGCCTGAAGAAGGTAAAATACGTTTCAAGGCATTTTATTCCGGTGCCAGTGTTCATATTCAGGTCCATGATGACGGAAAAGGTATCGATCCCGAAAACATACGTAAGAAAGCTGTGGAACGGGGCCTGATATCACCTGAAGCTTCCTTGTCCAGGAAAGAAACATTTGATTTGTTATTCCAGCCTGGTTTTTCAACTTCTGAGAATGTAACGGATGTTTCCGGCAGAGGTGTTGGCATGGATGTGGTTAAGAGAAACCTCAGCGAAATCAGGGGAGAAGTGGAAGTGGACTCCGAACCCAATGCAGGTACTACACTGACTGTTAAGTTGCCACTGACTCTTTCTATTATAGATGGATTGCTGGTTCAGATTGCCGAGAATAAATATGTAATGCCACTTTCTGCTGTTGATAAGATTTATGCCGTTAACCACAGCGATGTGGTGAATCAGTTTAACAACCTTACTGTACTGGACGGCGAGCAGGTCCCATTCTTTAACCTGAGAAATGAATTCCGTCTTCCTGAATCGGATAAAGAAACGGAAGAAATTGTGGCAGTGAAGTATAACGATACCCGCGTTGGTCTCGTGGTGGACAATGTCGTTGGGGAATATCAGGCAGTGCTGAAATCACTGGGTAAAATGTATAAGGAATTGGAGATGATCTCCGGGGCAACCATCCTGGGCGATGGAACTGTTGCCCTTGTTATGGATACCAATAAAATGATCGAGAAGTTTTCAGCAGCTTCTGAGAAAAAATCAACTGTAGAATAGGAGAATATTTAGCTTTATGAAGAAAGAAGAACTGGCACAGATTAAGTCTTACCTTACCTTTAAGTTGGGTGAGGAAGAATTTGCGGCACATGTAGGCAAAGTGCTGAGCATCATGGAAATGACAAAGATAACCAAAGTGCCTAAAACACCTGATTATCTCGAAGGAGTCATCAATCTTCGCGGTCAGGTTTTACCCGTTGTAGACACCCGGATTAAGTTCGGCATGAGTCCGACGGAATATACCTCCAATACTTGTATTGTGGTGATGGAAGTAGATGTGAATGAGGAAACCGTTCAGGTAGGAACCCTGGTCGATTCCGTTCAGGAGGTTATAGAAATTGAAGAGGATCAGATTCAGCCTCCTCCATCTATAGGCAACCGTTTTAAATCAGAGTTCATTTATGGCATGGCCAAAATCGATGAAAAGTTTATTATGCTCCTTGATATGGATAAGGTTTTCTCTGCTGAGGAGATAGAAGATGTTCAAACCTCCACTGAAATGGGGAAGCAGCAGCAGGCTAAAGAGGAGGCATCCCGGGAAACGGTAAGCGAACAATCCCAGTCGGGATAGCCGGATTTTTGAAATAGAATTTCTGATCTCCCTAATTTGGCCAAGCCAAAACCAAACAAGATGTTATCATGTGATTTTATATATCCTGGTTTTGGCTTGTCCAAGTTAGAATATAGATAAGGAGATCAGCAGATAATCAATATATAACTAACCTAAATCAAAGAAATACATATGAAGCGATTAAAAGATATGAAAATCGGAACCAGGTTGAACCTGGTACTGAGTTTGGCTTTTATCGTGGTTGTCTTTGGATTGGGAATTTATACCCTAAACCTTCAGACAAACCGGATTCAGGAAGATACGGATACGCGGATGAATGAGCAGGTAGCTGATCTTGCAAAATTCATTGAAACAGAGATAGAAGATAATCAGCAAAATACCAATCATGCCCTGCAAACTGCCAGCTATGTATTCCAACAGGCAGGCAACCTGAATATTACCGACAGCAGTTATGTTCAGATGGATGTCATCAACCAGGAAACCAATCGTTCGCGCACCGAACAACTTCCTGTCTGGGAAGTTGGCGGGCAGCAGATTCAGCAGAGCAATGATATGGTAGATAAAATCAATGAGGTGACTGATGCGGATGTGAGCATTTTTCAGAAGATAGACGGTGGCTTCTGCCGCATTGCCACTACGGTAACCGGTGATAACGGAGAAAGGCAGGTAGGTACTTTCATTCCTTCCGGTTCAGAGGTGTATCAAACCGTACAGAACGGACAGGTTTATCGTGGCCGGGCTATGGTGGTGGATGAATGGTACCTGACGGCCCAGGAACCCATCAGAAAAAATGGCAAAATTGTGGGAATGATGGGTGTTGGGGTGCCCGAAAAAGACCTGGCCGGGTTGCGCGAAATTTTCTATGAAAAAACTTATTTTGATAATGGATATCCCTATCTTGTAAATGAAGATGGTGATGTAATCATTCACCCCGACAGCGAGACCGAAGGCACAAATATAGAAGGCGAGGAATTTATGCAGCAGATGGTTGCTGATGAAGACGGTCAGGGTAAGATCCATTATCAATGGGAAGGCCGTTCAAAATTCCAGTACTATCAATATGTGGAGCCCATCAAATCCTATGTGGCCACCACTGTTTATGAAGAAGATTACATGGGAATAATCAACCAGACCCGCACAGCAATTATTGTGGCCATTTTAATTGGTATCGTTCTGTTTGTGATTATCAACCGTCAGGTAAGCCGTTCCATTACCAAAGGGCTACACCGGGGTGTAAATTTTGCCAAGCGGGTAGCCAATGGCGATCTTACAGCTACCGTGGAGATAGATCAGAAAGATGAAGTAGGAGAGCTGGCAGAAGCCATGAATAACATGGTGCTGAAGCTACGGGAAGTTGTGGATAATGTTAGACAAGGATCAGATAACATCGCCTCTGCCAGCCAGCAGGTCAGCTCAAGTTCACAGCAACTCTCGCAGGGTTCTTCTGAACAGGCTTCTTCCGTTGAAGAGGTGTCATCGTCTATGGAAGAGATGGTTTCCAATATCCAGCAGAACACCGATAATTCCAATCAGACGGAAAAAATCGCGACGGAAGCTGCCAAAGAGATGGAAAAAATGGGCGAGTCCAGCAAGAAAAGCCTCAATTCCATTCGTGAGATTGCTGATAAAATAACCATTATCAATGATATTGCTTTTCAGACCAACATTCTTGCCCTCAATGCAGCTGTAGAAGCAGCGCGTGCAGGAGAGAACGGAAAGGGCTTCTCCGTGGTAGCCTCGGAGGTCCGGAAACTGGCAGAAAGAAGTAAGGAAGCGGCCGACGAGATAGTAGAACTGGCCAATTCTAGTGTGAAAGTATCTGAGGAAACCGGAGAGATGCTGGATAACCTGTTGCCTGAAATTGAAAAAACCGCTAAGTTGGTACAGGAGATTAGTGCTTCCTCCAATGAACAAAACAATGGAGCAGACCAGATTAACAATGCAGTGCAACAGCTCAACCAGGTTACCCAGCAAAATGCTGCCTCTTCCGAGGAACTTGCTACAAGTGCTGAAGAACTGGCCGGTCAGGCCGATCAGTTGAATCAGGCCATCACCTATTTCAAAACAGGTGAAGAATCACAAACTTCCATGGTAAGTAAAGGGTCCGGTCATCAAAAACAGGCAACCGGAGCGCAAAAATCACAGGCTTCCGGCTCAGAAGCAAATAAAAGCCAGACCTCAGCACAAAAGCCGGCACAAAAAAATTTAGGGGGTAATGGCAGCGGAAATGGCCAGGGTTCAGCCAATGCTGATAACAGCCGAAACAAAAATCATGGATATAATCTGAACCTCGGCGGGAATGGAAGTGGAAACGGAAAAGAAGGGGATAGTGATGATAATGATTTTGAACAATACTGATCTCTAATAATTCCCGAAGGGGTGTATGAAATTGAGTTTTGATACACCCCTTTGACTTTTTTTGATTAACAACAGACCTTTAATTATCTTATTATGCAGATATAAAAATGGAAAAGACCAATTTCAATGCCGTTTACAACACCAAAATGACGAGTGATCAATTTAGAAAACTCAGCAGTTTTATAACTGAGCATACCGGCATTAAGATGCCGGATGCCAAAAAGGTGATGCTTCAGAGCCGTCTTCAAAAGCGGCTTCGGTATTTAAATATGAGCGGTTTTAAAGAATATGTGGATTATGTATTCAGTGAAGATGGCATTCAAAATGAGCTCATTCATATGTTGGATGTCGTGAGCACAAACAAAACCGATTTTTTTCGCGAGCCGGTTCATTTTGAATTTCTGGAAAAAAACCTGCTACCGGAATATGTCGAGACCTTTCCGCTGAACAGACCCCTGAAAATATGGAGCGCCGGCTGTTCAAGTGGTGAAGAGGTGTATACCGTTGCAATGACCATTTCCGAATTCAAGATGAATCATCCGGGCCTCAACTATTCCATATTTGGTACGGATATTTCAACAGAGATTTTACGCAGGGCAGTTAATGCAATCTACAAAGAGGAGAAAATAAATAACATACCCATTGATCTGAAGAAGAAATACTTTCTTAAAAGCAAGGATAAAAGCAAGAAACTGGTGCGTATTATACCCGAATTAAGGAATAAAGCAACCTTCACCAGAATGAACCTAATGGATTCCACTTATGATGTGAAAGATACGTTTGATGTGATATTTTGCCGCAATGTCCTGATATATTTCAACAGAGAGATACAGGAAGCGGTGATCAATAAATTAACCAGAAAACTAAGAACCGGAGGTTACTTCTTTATTGGTCATTCGGAATCCATCATGGGAATGGATGTACCTTTGATACAAATCAAACCTACGATATTTCAACGCATTTAAAATACCTGCAATATGAGCGAATTAACCGACCAGGAATTAATGGACGAACTCAAGAAACGGTTCGATCAAAACAAAAAGTCTTTGGAAGAAGTTCAGAAACTCTATGATGAACTCAAAGAAGTCAATAAAAAACTGGAAGATTCCGAAGCGCTTAAATCTCATTTTATCTCAAACATTACCAATGAGATCATCAATCCTTTTTCCTCGATTATGGGGCTGGCTAAAAATATCATGAGTCTGGAACAGCCTGACTGGAATCAGGTAAAATCCATGGTATCCATGATCTATTACGAGGCTTTCAATCTTGATTTTCAGTTGAGAAACATCTTTGTTGCGGCCAAACTGGAAGCCGGGGAGATATATCCTGAAGTGCTCAATGTGGATGTCAAGAAGTTGCTTGAAAGCGTGATCGATTCCTTCAAATATGAGCTGGACAAGAAAAGGATGAAGGTAGAATTTAAATATGATCTCACCCCGAATAAAGCTGGTGCCTATTATTTCAAAACCGATCCGGAAAAAGTCAAACTGATTATATCCAACTTATTGAGCAATGCGGTAAAATACAGTTATGAAGACAGTAATATTGTGTTGAGTGCGTGGGAGTCAGATGGGAAACTTTTTATTTCCGTTAAGGATTTTGGAACCGGTATATCAAAGGAAAATCAGGAAATTATTTTTGACCGTTTCAAGAAGCTTGATTCTGGCATCAATTCCGTTTACAGGGGACATGGGCTTGGCCTTTCAATCAACAAAGCCCTTATTGATCTCCTGAATGGAGATATAGACATTCAAACGGAAAAGGAAAAAGGATCTGATTTTACCATTTCAATTCCTGAGATGCAAAAGAATATCAGCGGTTTTGCATTTGATGATAATGAGATGTTTTTTGGAAAAGAAGATTTTATACAGGAAGGGGATGATGAAGTATTTTAACGCCTATTGCCCATGAATCCGAATAATACACATTTTTTATATCCTGCTGCCTTATTTGCGTCCAGAGAACCCTACCTGATCAACACGATTCTTGGGTCTTGTGTGGCAGTTTGTTTATATGATCCTGTGAATCAAATGGGAAGTATGGCTCACTATATGCTTCCTTTGTGGAACGGTGAAGGGCTTGCTTCACCCAAATACGGTAACATTGCAGTGGAGAAGTTGGTGGAGAAAATGAGGAATTATGGCAGCCTGCAACGTAATTTGAAAGCCAAGATATTTGGAGGAGGAGAGGTGATTGATATCCAGGATGCTTATTTTTATATAGGTAAACGAAATATAAAGATGGCTTATGATATGCTTGGGGAATACAACATTCCGGTTATCGGCTCAAGTACAGGGGGCAAATACGGGAGAAAGCTGATTTTCAATACTTATACCGGTCAGGTCAAACAGCGCTATGTAAGGAGACAGGATATTTCATAAATTCATCAATCATTGGTTATGAAGAATAAAATCCGGGTACTTGTTGTGGATGATTCTGCTGTGGTCAGGCAGTCGCTGGAAACGATCATTAATTCTGACCCTGAGCTGGAAGTTATGGGAACAGCTGCGGATCCTTACCTGGCTGCCAATAAAATCAAAAAGGAAGTTCCCGATGTTATTACACTGGATATCGAAATGCCGCGTATGGATGGCCTTACCTTTTTAAAGAAGGTCATGTCCCAGCATCCCATGCCTGTAGTGATTATTTCCAGTTTAACTGAGAAGGGAACCCGAAGTGGAATCAAAGCACTGGAGTATGGTGCGGTGGAGATCATCACCAAGCCGCGTATGGATTCCCGGAAGTTTATCGAAGAGTCGAAAATCAGTATATGTGATGCCATTAAGGCTGCTGCGGTATCTACGATGAAAAGAAGGAATGTACCCGCCCCCAGTATTCATGTGGAGCCAAAGCATACTGCTGATGCGATCCTTCCCAAAAACTCCGTTAAGAGCATGGTTGAAACCACTGAGGGGGTGGTTGCCGTGGGAGCCTCAACTGGCGGTACCGAGGCTATAGCGACTTTCCTCGAGCAGTTACCCGTCGATAGCCCCGGGATTATTATTGTACAGCATATGCCGGAACAATTTACACGTTCCTTTGCTGAACGACTGGAGGATACCTGCCGGGTGACAGTAAGGGAAGCCAAAAACGGGGATTCTCTTATCAGAGGACATGTACTCATTGCACCTGGCAATTACCATACCTTGCTGAAAAGAAGCGGCGCTCGTTATTATGTGGAAGTTAAGGAAGGGCCAATGGTTAACCGTCACAGACCCTCTGTTGATGTTCTTTTTCGTTCTGTTGCCAGGTATGCAGGCAGAAATGCAGTGGGTATCATTTTAACCGGAATGGGGCGTGACGGCGCGGCAGGATTGCTTGAGATGAAACAGGCCGGTGCCAAAACCATTGGCCAGGATGAAAAATCCAGCGTAGTATATGGCATGCCCAAAGAGGCGGTTGAGCTGAATGCAGTAGATAAAATACTTCCCCTGCCGGATATGGCGAAATATATCGCTACAAGTTTTAAATACTGGTAATATCTGCAATATTCTTTCATTGCTGAATTTCTTTGAAGTAATTTATTGCAATGCTTTTTATAAAGGAAAACTAATGCAATATTATGTTTTTGGCAAAATCATCAATAGGTGAAAGTAAGATAGAAAATGAAACCCTTGCGCCTCCTTTTTCGTTGGAATGTATAGCAAGGATAGAGTGTTGTAGATTTGCACGCACTTGCGTCCTTTTTGAATATCAATACTTTTGTCCGCAAATTCAAAATGTTTTCCTCAAATGACTGCAGAAAGCGATAAGCATATAGTACTAAAATATACTGTAAGCGGGTTTGTAATAGGGATAGCTACCATTCTGCTGGTTTTGCTGCTCGATTTTATTGTTCGGGATATGACCCTGGAGCAGATAGGGGAGGTGCACAGCAGCAACCCGGTTTACATAATCCTCGATATGGCCCCGGTTATTCTGGCCCTATATGCTTATTTGCTTGGTGGGCGATATGCCGATGCCACCCGAAACCTACAGGAATCACTTGAAAAGGAGCATAAGAAGACCTATCGGTTGCACAATTTTGTAGAACAGCTTAGAAAAGGCAATACAGATGCTGAATATGAGATCCGGGACGAGGAGGATCTGCTGGGCCAGGCTGTAAGGTCGTTGCGTGACGAGTTGAAGAAGAACCAGGAAGAAGAGGAGAAAAGAAAAAAAGAGGATCAGCAACGCCACTGGGCATCTGAAGGATTGGCCAAATTTGGCGATATACTTCGACAGGAAACAGATGACCTGGAAGAATTGTCTTACCAGGTGCTCAGCAACCTGGTAAAATACATCGATGCTGTACAGGGTGCTTTGTTTATTTTAGACGGAGAAGAAGACAATGACAGGCATCTGGAGATGAAGGCCTGTTATGCTTACGACCGCAGAAAATTTCCCGATAAACGTGTAGAACTGGGTGAAGGACTGTTGGGAACTACCGTTATGGAACAGGAAACCACCTACATCACTGAAGTTCCCCAGGAATATGTCAACATCACTTCAGGACTTGGCCATTCCACTCCTGATGCTGTTTTGATCGTACCATTAATGGTCAACGAACAGGTTCATGGAGCCATAGAACTTGCCTCATTCCATGGAATGGAGCAGTATGTCATAGATTTTGTTGAAAAGGTCGCAGAAAGTGTGGCTTCCACCATTTCAAACGTAAAGATCAATTCGAAAACATCCCGGCTTTTGGAGGAATCACAGAAGCAGGCCGAAGAACTGGCTTCTAAGGAAGAACAAATGCGGCAGAATATGGAAGAGTTGAAAGCAACCCAGGAGGAAGCTGCCCGTCAGAGCGAACGGTTCGTTATCTTTTCCAATGCCGTGAGTCATACCATGATTCATGCAGAATATGATCCCGAGGGATATTTGTTGTATGCAAACACCAAATTCATCAATAAGCTTGGCTATGAATCCGGTAAAGAGGTAGAAGGAAAACATATTTCCGAATTTATCGATGAAAAAGACCGTTCCTGGTTTGATGAGCTTTGGGATAGCCTTGCAAATGGAGGCAAACATTTCGAAGATTATATGAAACACGTTACCAAGCAGGGGAAAGATCTGTGGACCATGTCCACCTATACCTGTATGAGAAGGGAAGACGGTAGTGTGGAAAAGATTCTTTACCTGGGCCTTGATACTACGGCGCAGAAAAAACAGAGTCTTGACTATGAAGGTCAGATCCAGGCGCTTAATCAGGCCAGTCAAAAGGTTGAGTTTCTGCCCTCCGGAGATGTGCTGGAAGTGAACGAAAGCTTTAAAAATCTGATGGAATATTCGGAAAATGAATTAAGTAACAGTACCATATTCGATTTTGTGCCACGGGCCGACTTGAATGACCTGAAAAATACCTGGGGAAAAGTGGCTGCCGGAGAAATTTATGAGGGCCAGATGAGGCATCAGAGCAAAAACGGCAAGGAAGTATGGTTGCAGGTAACCCTTTCGCCGGTGAAGGATATTTACAGCGACATTTCAAAGGTCATTTACGTGGGGCATGATATAACCAAAAGCAGGAAGATGGAGATGGAGACGGCCAGACAGGCAGAACTGCTTAAAGAACAGGAAAAACAGCTTAAGCAGGCCCAATCGGATCTGACTAAGAAACTGGAAGAAACCAGGGAAGAGGTGAAGCAGCGGTTTAAAGATATGGAGAAAGAGAAACTGCGCAATGAGCGAACACTGGAAGGCGCCTCGGATGCCATTTTTACCATTAATCAGGAAGGTACCGTTAAATTCTTTAACAAAGCCGCCGAGGAACTCTGGCAAATAGAAAAATCAATGATCGTGGGAAAGAACCTCAATAAATTGTTCCCAAACGGAAGCGGTCAGGACGAATTCATTGACCGTCTCCTGGATCCCGAAAAAGATAAGATCGTCGGGGAACGTAAGGAGGTAAACATTACCAATACCAATGGTGAAGAAGTCCCGGTGATCATCCTGTTATCCATGGCCCATGTAGATGACGAGACTACCTATACCGCATTTGTTCAGAATATTTCCGTGGATCTGTT
>CAYNPZ010000059.1:0-21418 GCA_964399175.1 uncultured Bacteroidales bacterium
AATTCTGCTTTTGTTTCCATGGAACCCGCATGTTAATCATGTTCTTGTTGTGAAGTTTCCTGGATGCGGGTTTCATTAGTGTAACAGTTTATTAAAAAATTGAATTTCAAATTGATTTATATACCAAAATTACAAACTTTGCTTGTATTACCATGGAACCCGCATGCTACTCATGTCCTTGTTGTGAAGGTCCCTAGATGCGGGTTTCATTATGTAAATGTATAAAATACAAATTTTAATATCAATACTTTGAATAAAAAGGGAAGAAAATTTTTTGTTAATCCTTTGATAGAGTGATTGTTCTATTGTTAAGAATTTTGTACATTTTGAACTAATGATACAATCAGATCAAGGAGATAACGAAATAAAGTATGGCATTTTGCTCCGTGAAAATATAAATAGATCCAATTCTATCTTTGTATTATGAATAAAAAATTTATTATTTTTGTAATATGGATAACTTGCAAATAGAAGAAACCATAAAGACTCCGGGCGTTTATTTTGATGCCCGGTCCGGAGTGCTGAAGATGGAGGGCAGGGCCATTCCGGAAAATCCCGAAGAATTTTTCACCGACATTATTGAGTGGTTATTCGACTATTTTAAGAATCCGCTAAAAGAAACAGTGGTTCATGTTCAACTGGAATACATCAACAGCGGATCATCAAAATTCATCCTCGAATTTTTTCACATCCTTGAAGAAAAGCACCAGAACGGATATAGTTCCAAGGTGAACTGGTACTATGAAGAGGACGACGAAGCCGTATACGAGCTTGGCAAACATTACCAGTCGATACTGGATTTACCTTTTGAGCTTATAGAAATTTATTAGGAGGCATTTTTAGCTGTCACTGATTGTTTTGGTCTGACCCCTCACGTTGCACATATTTATTTAGCCTGTTTTGGCAGTCTTCAAGTTTTCCCTCAAGTTCTTTTTCTCTTCTTGACGATTCTTCCTGTGTTGCCTTAAGCTCCTCCATGTTTTGCCGCATTTCTTCTTCCTGCGACTTCATTTCTTCAGCCTGTTGCTGTGATTTTTCCAGTAACTCATTGGTTCTGATATTGATTTTCACAGTGGACAGGGTCGAAGCAATATTTTCACCCACTCGTTCAATGAATTCTATCTGATATTTTTCAAGTTTATGGAATGATGCTATTTCAATGGCACCATGGACTTCATCATTGGTTTTCAGTGGAACGATCAGTAGACTTCTTGGATTGGCATCGCCCAAACCGCTGGTGATATTGATGTAATTATCCGGAATGTCTGTCATATAGATCGTTTCGCCTTCCTGGATCACCCTGCCGATCAGGCCTACACCCATGTCAATCTTTTTCTCCAGGTATTTTCTTCTGTTGTATGCATAGGCAGCTTTCAACTCGATGTATTTGTTGTTCTCATCCTCATCATTGATGGTGAACAGCCCGCCCTGATTGGTTTCGGTATATTTTACCAGGTTCTTTATAATCTGGTAGGAAAGCTCCTCGAGGTTGTCGTTGTTTTCTCTTAATATTTCCGAAAACTTGGCAATGCCCTGAGAGGCCCAGTTTCTCTGCTCATCCTCTTCCTTGCGCTTTTCTTCCTCTTCGGCTGCTTTTTTTAGATTGTCACGCATTTCCAGAAGCGCATTGCCAAGATCATCCTGTTCGCTGAGTGGTTCAAATTGAACATCATAATTGCCCTTACCAATTTCTTTGGCAAAGTTGGTGAATTTTCTGAAGCTGTCAATCAGATCGTTAAGTGCGGAAGACATGTCTCCAATCTCATCATTCCTGACTTTAAGCCTTTCTTTGGGAAGAATTCCCTTGCACATGGAATAGAGGATGTTCTTAACTTTTTTGATAGGTTGTACTGTGGTACGGGTCAGAATCCAGGCAATGATCATGGAGATAACGATCAGGGTAATTCCCATGATGAAGATGGAACTTTCAAATTTATTGAATATAGCGGACATCTGCGTTCTGGATGAATTTACCTTATTTTGCATGGTTTGTCTTAAGGTGCTTATGTCATTCAGTATCTCGTCGGTCATGACAATGATTTCTCCGTCATATTCAACCTGGGGGGTGATTTCAAAAAGCAGCATCGGGTCGTTATAGCTTTCAAAGTTGTTAAGCTTTTGCATGATGCTCTCATGTTTAACAAACAGTGTGTCCTTAATGGTCGTGTATATTTTCCTGTATTTTTCCTGTTCTTCCTTGTCCCAGTTTTTTGAAAGTTGGGAAATATCTTCATGGAGTTGAGGGAGGTCTTCATTGTGAAGCTGCCTGAGCTGCATCTTATCGGGGGTGTTTTTCTTTTTATCTATAAATACCCAGCTTTTTATCAGCGATTTGGAGCGGTTAACCAAATTGTATAGCTCATTGAGGTGTGATGCGGAAGGCACATATAATTCGGTGATCTTTTGATTGATTTTACGGCTTTTTTCCAGCGAGTTGTTGATGATGTAGCTATTTATCAGAATGGCAACAATAATTACTCCGATACCCAATATCAGTTTGCTGGCAATAGAAAATCTAATCTTCATGTTTGTTGTTTTTTTGTAAAAGTATCACGCTAATAAAATTATTTCTTCCAATGGGTTTTATTCCTCCATCAACTAGCTTCACCCGTCATGGATGAGCTCATCCGGATATTCAATATCTGTAAGGACAAGCCCGTTGGGTGGAACCGAATAGCCTGCATTGGATCTGTTTTTACTTTCAATAATACCCTTAATTTTTTCGGGTTCAATATTTTCCTCTCCTATCTCAAGCATGGTACCTACCATTGCCCGAACCATGTTTCTTAAAAATCTGTTAGCTTTTACGGTAAAGATTAGTAAATGTTTCTCTTCTGTCCATTCTGCTTGATAAATCTCACAAAAATTTGTTTTCACCTGGGTTTTGCTTTTACTAAAACTGGTGAAATCTTCATATTCAAAAAGATACTTGCAGGCCTGGTTCATTTTTTTCATGTTAAGCTGCCAGAAGCAATAATAGGCGAATTCCCTCCGGAAAGGATCCTTTATGGTTGTGATCTGATACTGGTAAGTACGGGATAATGCGTCATACCTGGCATGTGCTTTTTCTTTTACCGGAAAGATTTTGTAAACGGCAACATCGTCCGGCAAAAAGCGGTTCAGTCGGAAAATCGTTTTACCTGGCTCGGAGATTTCATGATCGTAGAGGTCGAAATGCCCGTAAAAACAGGATGCATGCACACCGGTATCGGTCCTGCCAGCACCGATCACGTTGATATCTTCCCGGAATATGGTGCTTAATGCTTTGTTCAATGTTTCCTGGATGGTGGTGGCATTCTCCTGTATCTGCCAACCATGGTATCTTGTACCCTTGAATGCAAGTCGGATAAAATATCTTGTTGCCAAAACCCGTTATTTTTGGACAAAACTAATAAAATCCTCCCCTGGATGAAGCTCTAAATCCATAATATTTGGGTCTTACCTTAATAAAACTTAATTTACTTTAACTTTTATTAACAAAATAAAGCTCTATTATTGAGATATAGAAACGCTTTCATTTCTGGAACAAAAATTTTTAATTTAAGAAAAATTCGTATATGGATCAAACTGTGAATGTGAGAGAATTAAATGAACGTATCCGCAACGAGAGCTCTTTTGTGGATATGATCAATATGGAAATGAACAAGGTGATTGTGGGCCAGAAACATCTTCTGGAGAGCCTTTTGGTAGGATTGCTTTCCGACGGTCATATCTTGCTTGAAGGAGTTCCCGGTCTGGCAAAGACACTGGCTATTAGCACTCTTTCAAGTGTAATCGATGCCAAGTTCAACAGGATTCAGTTTACTCCCGACCTGTTACCTGCCGACTTACTGGGAACCATGATATACAGTCAGCAAAAAGAGCAATTCATGGTGAAGAAAGGACCCATCTTTACCAATTTTGTTTTGGCTGATGAAATCAACCGTTCTCCCGCCAAAGTTCAGAGTGCTTTACTGGAAGCCATGCAGGAACGTCAGATAACCATTGGAGAGGAAACATTTAAGTTAAACGAACCGTTCCTGGTAATGGCCACGCAAAACCCCATTGAGCAGGAAGGGACTTATCCTCTTCCCGAAGCACAGGTGGACCGGTTTATGCTGAAAGTGGTAATTACTTATCCTGCTTTGGATGAGGAAAAACTGATTGTGCGTCAGAACCTCGCCAAGCAGTTCCCTGCTGCCGGTAAGGTGGTCAAACCTGAAGATATAATCAAGGCAAGGGAAGTGGTAAAGGATGTTTATATCGATGAAAAAATTGAAAAATATATCCTGGATATTGTTTTTGCAACCAGAAAACCTGAAGATTATGGGCTTGAAAAATTCCAGCTGATGGTCAGTTACGGGGCATCGCCACGTGCCAGTATTAATCTTGCTATTGCATCCAAAGCCTATGCCTTCATCAAGCGAAGGGGATATGTGATCCCGGAGGATGTAAGGGCAGTATGTCAGGATGTACTTAGGCACAGGATCGGACTGAGCTATGAGGCAGAAGCTGAAAATGTCAACAGCGAGCATATCATTACCGAAATTTTGAATACCATTGAGGTGCCTTAATGAACTCAGTGGATCAACCCGAATAATGCCGGAAAACTATGAAGAAGTTTTTTGTAATGTGCGTTTTTATCCTGTTTGCTTCTCATTCATTTGTCAGTGCTCAGGATTTTATCGGGAAAACGGTAGAGGAGATTAAGTCGTTGATGGAAGAGTCCAAAAAGGAATTTTCTTTTACCAGGGAGGTCGATACGGAAGAATATCATTACCTGAAGTTTGAGAATAAAGACAAAACAAAAACGATGCTCTTCATACTTTCCGATGAGGGGATATGTGAATACACGAGGCTGATGTGCGATTATGCTTTGCTGAAGAATATGGTGGACAGCTTAAATGCAAATTATAAGTATCAGAAAGATCAAACCTGGTTGGATTACAGGCCGGATGAGGAATATGATTATTTGATTGAATTGGAGAAACGGGACTGGTTTTTTACCATAAAAACATCCCGCATTAAAAATTAGATGTGTCTTGGAAACAACAGAACTGCTTAAGCGGGTAAGAAAAATTGAAATTAAAACCAGAGGACTTTCCAGAAACATATTTGCCGGGGAATATCACAGTGCCTTTAAGGGAAGAGGCATGTCATTCAGCGAGGTCAGGGAATATCAGTATGGCGATGATATCAGGAATATCGACTGGAATGTTACAGCCCGTTTTAATCATCCTTATATAAAGATTTATGAAGAAGAGCGGGAACTTACCGTTATGCTGCTCATTGATGTGAGCAATTCGCGGGTTTTCGGAACCCAGACTCAGCTGAAAAAGAACCTCATCACAGAAATCAGCGCAGTGCTCTCTTTTTCTGCTATTCAGAACAATGATAAGATTGGGGTGATTCTCTTCAGCGATGGAATAGAAAAATTTATACCCCCAAAGAAAGGCCGGAAACACATTCTGAGGATCATCAGGGAGTTGATAGAGTTTACCCCGCAAAGCAGCATGACAAATGTTTCCGAAGCTTTAAAATATCTTACCAATGCCATTAAAAAAAAGTGCACGGCGTTCGTCATTTCCGACTTTTATGATCAGGACCGGGAGACCTACCGGATGAATTATGAAGAATCCCTTAGGATTGCCAGTAAAAAGCATGATGTTATTGGGTTACAGATATATGACAAACGAGAAACCGAACTGCCTTCTGTGGGGTTGATAAAGATGAGGGATGCAGAAACCGGTGAATATGTATGGGTAGATTCATCCAGTAAGAAAATAAGGCAAGCCTTTCATGAGTGGTGGAACATTACATCACAAAATATCAGGATGACGTTTTCGCAGGGAGGGGTGGATTATGCTTCCATTGCCACGGATGAGGATTATGTGAAACCGCTCATTAATTTGTTTAAAAGGAGATAACAGGGGTAAGAAATGGGATATATAGTTACTAACAGAGGGTACAGGTTGATGGTTTCGGCGTTGTGTTTACTCATGATATCTTGTGGTTTATCCCATGCCCAGCCATTTAAGGCTGAGGCAACCCTGGATACTAACCAGATATTGATCGGGGACCAAATCCATCTTAACGTAAATATTACCCAGCCCGCTGATGCCAGGGTATCATTTCCTGATATTGAAAAACAACCCCCCCAAGGAGTTGAAATTTTGGAATCATCAGAAAGGGATACGATATCATTGAATGATAACAATATAGGCATCAGTCAGCGCTACCTGCTCACCAGTTTTGACACCGGTCAGGTAAATCTTCCTTCTTTTACCTTCCCTTACACTTATAATGGTCAACAGGGAAGTATACAAACGCAATCCCTGGCAATGAGCGTTCAGCCTGTTCAGGTGGATACTACTCAAACCATTTTTGACATTAAGGCCCCTTTTGGTGCTCCCGTTACTTTTATGGAAGTACTGCCCTATATATTGGGTGTTTTGGGTATGGCTCTGCTGGCCTGGCTGATTTATTATGTTATAAAAAAGCGCCGGAGGAGGGAGCCGCTTATTGCCCCAAGAAAACCCCCAGAGCCTGCTCATGTGTATGCCCGGCGTGAGCTTGACAGGCTTAAGGAAGAAGAGCTTTGGCAGAAGGATAAAGTTAAGGCCTATTATTCCAGACTTTCGGAGATATTGAGGACTTACCTGTGGATGCGATACGACATTAAAACACTGGAGCGTACAACAGATGAAATACTCGATTCGTTACAGCAGAGTGATTTTTCTGACGATCATTTGTACAGCAGGCTGGAAGATACGTTGAGGTTAAGTGATCTGGTGAAATTTGCCAAAATGGTTCCGTCGCCATCGGAGAATGAACAATGCCTGGATTTTGCCTATGAGTTTGTTGACAAAACCAAGTATGTTCCTAAACAAGAGGATGAAACGGTACCGACGGATGAACAGAAGGATTCTGAAACGAATGATAAAACGGAGGGAGATAAATAATGATGCGGGATATAACATTTGCGAATCCTGAGCTTCTTTTTTTACTGGTATTGCTTGTACCGGTGGTGATTTGGTATATATTGAGGAACAGGTCTTCGGAAGCAAGCATACAGATATCAAGCATCAATGGATTTAAATTGGTCAATCCCTCTTTTAAATATTATATGCGGCATGTGCTGTTTTCTCTCAGGGTGATTGCTATTGCCATGCTGATCATGGCACTGGCCAGGCCGCAGTCAACAAAAAACTGGAAGGATGTTACCACCGAAGGGATCGACATTGTTTTGGCGCTGGACATTTCAAGCAGCATGCTTGCAAGGGATTTTAACCCCAATCGTCTGGAAGCTTCCAAGGAAATTGCAAAGGAGTTTATAAAGGACAGGCCAAACGACCGCATAGGATTGGTGGTTTTCAGTGGAGAGAGTTTTACCCAGTGTCCCCTCACTACGGATCATTCTGTGCTGATCAATCTTTTTGAGGAAATTGAGAGTGGAATGGTTAAAGATGGTACAGCGATAGGGATGGGACTGGCAACAGCCGTTAACAGGCTGAAAAATAGCGATACAGAGAGTAAGGTAGTGATTTTGCTTACAGATGGGGTTAATAACATGGGATCTATTGCTCCGGCGACTGCTGCTGAAATTGCCACCACCTTTGATATTCGTGTGTATACCATTGGTGTGGGCAGCCAGGGTAAAGCCCCGTACCCTGTTAATACTCCATATGGGGTAAGGTATAAAGATATGGAGGTAGAAATTGATGAAGAGGTTCTTCAGCAGGTTGCAGCCGAGACAAAAGGCAAATATTTCAGGGCTACGAACAATCAGAAGCTGAAAAACATCTATCAGCAGATTGATGAGATGGAAAAATCCAAGATAGAAGTGAAGAAATACAGTGAAAAGAGTGAAGAATATCTGGGTTTTGCCCTCATTGCAGGAGTTCTTCTGTTACTTGAAGTTTTTGCAAAGTCAACCATAATGAGAGGTATACCATAAACCGGGATCGTGTATGTTTAGATTTGGAAATAGCGAGTTTTTGTATGGTTTGATCATCATTCCCGTGCTGATTATAATCTTTTTGATTGCCATGTACTGGCGGAAGCGCGCATTGAGGAACTTTGGAGATACAGGCTTAATAAGCCACCTGATGCCCTATGTTTCAAGTTTCCGTCCCGTACTTAAATTTATCTTGTTAACCCTGGCTTTGACTTCAGTCATCTTTGCCCTTGCCGATCCCCAGTTTGGATCTAAGCTTGAGAAAGTGAAAAGCGAAGGTGTGGAGATCATCATAGCCCTTGACGTTTCCAACAGCATGCTGGCCGAAGATATAGAGCCGAATCGTCTGGAAAGGTCCAAGAGAGCAATTTCTAAAATGGTGGATCAGTTAAACAATGACAAAATTGGTTTAATCGTTTTTGCCGGTGATGCTTACGTTCAGGTGCCATTAACTACTGATTATTCTGCTGTAAAAATGTATTTGTCATCTATTAATACAGAAATTGTTCCGAGACAGGGAACAGCAATAGGTTCAGCCATTGATCTCGCCATTCGTTCTTTTAATGAGCAGAGCGAATTGGATAAGGCCTTGGTTATCATAACAGATGGGGAAAATCATCAGGGTGATGCTGCAGAGGCTGCAGAAAAAGCCAATGACAAGGGTATTACCATACATACCATAGGAATGGGAAATCCGAGTGGTTCTCCCATTCCTCTGAGGGAAGAGAATGGCACTACGGTGTACCAGAAAGATCGTCAGGGAAATGTTGTGGTAAGCAAGCTTGACGAAAAAACTCTGGAAAAGATATCAGCTGAAGGGAGTGGAACATATATTCATGCCAGTAATGCACGTACCGGTTTGAATGCGCTCTTTGAGGAGATCAGCAAAATGAATCAGAAAGAAATAGAATCAAAAGTATATACCGATTACCAGCATCGCTTCCAATATCTGATCGGTCTGGCATTGCTTTTTCTTTTTACCGACTTAATGGTGCTTGAAAGGAAGAATAAGCGGCTTATGAAGTTTAACCTTTTTAAAATAAGGAAATGATTATGTTTAGGAAATTAGCTATAATATTGATTCTGGCAATCTTGAGCATTAATGCATTTGCGCAAAGTGAAAAAAAATATATCCGCAGAGGTAATGATGCTTTTGATGAACAGGCCTATACGCACTCGGAAATCAATTATCGCAAGGCTGTTGAACATTCGCCCGATTCATATAAAGCCATTTTCAATATGGGGGATGCCCTATATAAACAAGGCAAGTATCAGGATGCTGCCGAAAAATTTTCCTCACTTGCCAACAGGGATCTCCCGGATCAGAAGCTGGGCAAAGCTTATCATAACTTGGGCAATACGCTTTTAAAAGCCGACAAGCTGAAAGAGAGCGTAGAAGCTTATAAAAATGCACTTAAGCTGAATTCCGGGGATATAGAAACAAAGCATAACCTGACCTATGCCTTGAGAAAGCTCAAAAAAAAGCAACAACAGAAAAATAAGAATCAAAACAACCAGAATAAGCAGAACCAGAATCAGAATAAAGAAAATCAGGATCAGCAAAATCAGCAGAATAAATCGAATCAGGATAAGCAGGAAAGAAAACAGCAACCCCAGAAAGACAGAATTTCACAGAAAGATGCCAAAAGGTTGCTTCAGGCCCTGGAAAATGATGAGAAGGAACTACAAAAAAAACTGAAGAAAAAGAAGGCGAAAGCTAAAAGTGCACAATCAACGAAAGATTGGTAAATTTAACCGAGATGAAGAAGCATCTGATAATATTCATATTGACCTTTGTTACAAGTCAGTTGTTTGCCGATGAAGTGAAATTCACCGGTGAAGCTCCTGGTGTAGTGAGAATGGGACGGCAATTCAGACTAACCTATACCATAAATACGGAAGCTAAGGACTTCCGTTCTCCAAACTTTCAGCATTTTACCGTTCTTGCCGGACCCAGCACTTCGTCCAGTACAAACGTGAACATTGTTAACGGCAAAATGACCCGCAATTATCAGCTTAAATTCACATATATACTTGAGCCCAACGAAACCGGTAAGTTTACCATTCCTCCGGCAACAATACAGGTTGATGGCAACACTTATGAATCCAATCCGGTTCAGATAGAAGTGATTGATAGAGATGACTCATCTTCGAAGCAAAAAAGCAAACAGACGAATCGTCAGCAAACTGGTGGACAGACAGCAAAAGTCGATGCCCAGGGAGATGATTTGTTTGTGAGAGTGATGGTCAGCAAAGGAAATGTTTACAGGGAAGAACCTTTGGTAGCCACCATTAAGCTATATTCGAAACTGAATGTTTCGGGGCTCGAAAATGTGGATTTTCCGGATTTCGATGGTTTTTACAAACAGGAAATTGAAACCCCTCCTTTGCGCCAGCTGGAGAAGGAGAATGTGGACGGTGAGATATATGGCACAGGCGTTTTGAAAAAATACCTGTTGTTTCCACAAAAAACCGGAAATATTCGAATTCAACCTTTTCAGGTGGATTGTATTGTTCGGAAAAAAGTGGAAGACGAATCCCGGAGCCTTTTTGATGATTTTTTTGGTTCTTATAAAAATATCAGAGTTTCAGTGGCAAGTGATCCGGTGCAGATCAATGTCAAATCACTCCCGTCCGGCCAGCCGGGGAATTTTACCGGCGGCGTGGGCTCCTACCAGATGAATGCCTCAATTAACAAACAATCGGTGAAAACCAATGAAGGCGTTACTTTGAAGCTCAATATTTCAGGCAGCGGAAATCTCAAAGTGATAGATCCACCCAAGGTGAATTTTCCTCCTGATCTCGAGGTGTATGACCCTAAGATATCTAATAATATCAATGTTTCAGAATCAGGTGCCAGAGGCACTAAAACCATAGAATATCTTTTAATACCGCGTCATGCAGGAAACTATAAGATACCTTCCATTAATGTGAGTTATTTTAACCCCGGTACCGGCAGCTACAATGCTTTGCAAACCCAGCCTATGACATTAAACGTCGCTCAGGGTGAAGGAGATACAGCCACCAGGGTTTCATCCACTCACTCAAGGCAGGATATTGATATAATCGGAAGTGACATCCGGTATATTCAAACAGGAAACTTCGACTATAAGGAAAAAGGGGAGTTTTTATTCGGTTCAGGAAAGTTTTATGCTGTTTATGCCGGTGGCGTCGTCCTCTTTTTTGCCGTATTCTTTCTCCGCCGAAGGAAGGTCAGGGAGAATGCCGATGTGGCAATGATGAAAAACAGGAAGGCCAATAAGTTTGCCCGGCGCCGCCTGAAAGAAGCTTCCAGATATTTGAAGGAAGGCGAAAAGGATAAATTCTATGAAGAAACTCTAAAAGCATTATGGGGCTACCTGGGTGATAAGCTTGGTATTGCTGTAGCAGACTTATCGCGTGATAAAGTAAGAGAAATACTATCGGCTAAGCAGATACCGGAGGATTTGACCGAGCAGTTTATTGAACTTATTGATGATTGCGAATTTGCACGTTATGCTCCTTCGGGAGGTATGGAAAAAATGGATGAATTGTATAACCATTCCATTGCCATAATCAGCCGCCTACATCAAAAGCTTAAATAAACTGAATTTTGTAAAGAGAGGTTGTATTACTATGAAGAAAAAATGGTTATTGGTAATTTCATTGTTTGTTTTTTTTGTCGGGGAGGTTTCTTCCCAGGAGGTCAGGTCGCTGGTAGATTCGGCCAATCAATATTACTCTGAAGGTAGATATAAGCAAGCCATCAAATATTATGAGCAGGTTCTGGATAGAGGATATGAATCGGCAGGGATTTATTATAATCTGGGCAATGCCTATTATAAAGCAAATCAGCTTGCACCTGCCATACTGAACTATGAAAGAGCCCGTTTGAGAGAGCCCGGTAACGAGGATATCCGATACAATCTTCAACTGGCCAGATCACAAATAACTGATAGAATAGAAAACATGCCCGATTTTTTTATTTCCCGCTGGATCAGGCAGCTGATCGATTTTTTCCCTTCTGATATATGGGCAACAATTAGTATGGTAACCTTTCTCGCCTTTCTTGCATTGTTTTCCGTTTACCTTTACAGTCAAAGAGTGGGTTTGAAAAAAACCGGTTTCTGGGTTGGCCTGCTGGCTCTTGTAATAGCTGTGGCATCTTTTGTTTTTGCCTTCAGGCATAAGGAGGAAGTGATGGACAGTGAACAGGCCATTGTGTTCGCCCCGAAAGTAACCGTTAAAAGTTCACCTGCCGAAAGTGGAACCGATTTATTCGTGATCCATGAAGGGACGAAAGTTTATATAGAGGATAATATGGGGGAATGGTTTGAAATCAGGCTTTCCGACGGAAGCCTGGGCTGGTTGAGAAAGAAGAATGTAGAGCCCATTTAATGAGAAGGTTCCTATGAGCGAACTGCTTACCAATCAGATCAGCAAATTGAGAAACCTTTACAAGAAAAGCATAGCTGCTATCATAGCAGGTTCATTACTGATAGTTGTGGCCAGGTACGTTGCTCCTGAAACCCTGGAGCTTTCTGAAAAATATGCTATAATGAGCAAATCGGTGGTTATTGTGCTTTTTTTGATGGCTGTGCCTTTTGTGGTATCCAATCTCAGACAGCGAATAAGAAATATTCCCTCCACCATTCCTTTAAGTGAGCGTTTGGCCTCCTATAGGTATTTTTTTCGAATAAAATCAGTGATTTTTTTGCTGCTTTCCGCTTTAACACTGCTTGTTTTTTTCTTTTCGCGCGATCCGATGATCCTGATTTTCGTGCTGGCAGTGATTGTATTTTTTTATTTTGAAAGACCCACCCGCCTGAAGATTCAGGAAGACCTAAGAATCAATGATTGAGACTTGATTGACTTTGTGTGCCATTTCTACCTTGGAGCCAGGTTTGATATTTTTCTCCAAAAAGAAATTGGCATCATATGGAAAAAAATCCTATCTTTATTTCTCTAATTTTAAATTCTTAATGTGTTGTTTTTATGGAGCAAAAAAAAATTCACGGCCGTTCCATCCTGGGAATTATATTGGTGCTGATTGGCCTTGTCATGATTGCCAGAAGCCTGAATATTTTTCCCTCTGAACTTGCCGACGATTTATTTAGCTGGCCGATGATCCTGGTGGTTCTGGGTATTATCTTTCTGAGCAGTAAGTCGAACAATACTACAGGCTGGATCCTGCTGATTATCGGTACAATTTTCCTACTTCCAAGAATCACCGATTTGCCTTATTCCTTCAGGGAAGTTTTCTGGCCGGTGGTCTTTATTGGTATCGGACTGCTGATTTTGTTTAAGTCCCTTGGTGGTGTCAGGAGACGTGGCACGCCGAAAACCTCCGGTTCCGGTATGGATTTCATTGACGAGATCGCTATCCTGGGTGGCAATGAACGTAAGATCACTTCCAAGTCATTTAAGGGAGGACAGATCACCTCGATATTGGGAGGATCGCAGATTTACCTGTTAGATGCCCGGCTTGCTCCCGGCGAGAATGTCATTGATCTTTTCACCCTCTTTGGTGGATCTACGTTGATTGTTCCGAATCATTGGAATGTGAAGGTGGAGGTTACTTCCATCTTTAGCGGATTTTCTGATAAGCGTTCGGTGGTGGAAAGTCAGCAAAATGAGGATGAAGGCATGCTGATCATAAAAGGCATTGCCCTGTTTGGAGGGGGAGAGCTTAAAAACATCTGAAGAATCGTGATTTTCTTTTATTCATCCCCCTTAAGCTGGGCTATTTCTCGCTGTAAACGGGTTATACGCTGAATGATTTTGCTGTTGGGAATTTCTGGCTCAGGCAGTTCATGGCTGATGTAATGCCTGAATTTCCAGATTTCCTTGATTTCTTCCGCCGGTATGTCATAAGATTCATAGGCAGGATTGAGAGAATGTACAATGAGCTTTCTTTCATTTTTCAGGCGGTTCTCCACGATTTTAAACACAACCCCTTCATTGAGGGTGAGGATGATGCAGGCATCCCCGTTGTTTATCGATAACCAGTCCTGAATAAATTCTCCCGTTACCCAGGATCCGTCAGGGATGGGCAGCATGGAATCACCTGATATTTGAAACGTTCTGAACTTCTTTTCTTTGGGTAAAAAGGGCAGCTGAAAGGTTGGAAGCTCCCGGATGAATTCCGGATCGGCAAATCCCCTCTGATATCCGGCTTTTGCCCTTTCATTTACCAGCTCGATGTTCTCGTTGTTCTCCTGATCCACAGTAGTGGCCAGTACTCTGAGATTGCTCCCCTTCAGGTATACATCATATCCCTTCTCCAGCTGGCTGAGCTGTTTTTCGGTTAATTCTGACAAATCCACCTTGATCAGGGTGTCCACGGCTACATTAAAATACTCCGAAAAAGCGATTAATGCCTCTATGCCTGGCTGAGCCACTTCATTCTCATAGCCGCTTAGTGTAGAACGCTTAATATTTAAGGTCCGGGCTACGTCATCCTGGGTTCTTCTTTTGCGCTTTCTTAACAGTCGGATGTTTTTGCTGAAGTTCATGGTGTTCAGTTTTTTGTGTATATGAAAAATTCAATGGATTCCTTGGATTATTTTTGAAATGTGATTAAATTATAGTCCCGTTTTTGATTAAAATCTAGTCAAAATTAAAACAAATTATTCACAATGACAAAATAAATGATTAAATGCCTGTCCGCCAGCCAGGCGGGCCTGTCCGCCAGACAGGCGGAATTGAACGCATGGTTGTATTCATGTAATCAGCAGAAAGAGAAACAAGAGGAGGGGAGAGATGGAACGGAACGTGGTTCATCTGGATCTGGATTCATTTTTTGTGTCGGTAGAAAGGCTCAGAAACAGTAAGTTGATGGGCAAGCCTGTAATCATCGGCGGGCTTTCTGACCGTGGTGTTGTGGCGAGCTGCAGCTATGAGGCACGAAGCTTCGGTGTGCATTCCGCCATGCCTATGCGTATGGCCAGGCAACTTTGCGGCGATGCAGAGATCATTCGTGGCGACATGGATCTTTACAGCCGCTATTCGGATATGGTTACCGAAATCATTGAAGAAAATGCCCCTTTATATGAAAAAGCTTCTATAGATGAGCATTATGTTGATCTTACCGGTATGGAGCGGTTCTTTGGCACCCTGAAATGGACCCGGAAACTGAAGAAAGACATTGTGAAACATACCGGGTTACCTATCTCTTTCGGGTTATCGCTGAATAAGACCGTTTCAAAAATAGCTACGGGCGAGGCAAAGCCTGATGGAGAGCTGTACGTCCCTGATAACTACATCAAACCTTTCCTGTATCCGCTCTCGATAAGAAAGATTCCGATGGTAGGAGACAGGACGTATCATCTTCTCCGGTCGATGGGCATCAGCCGGATTAAAACCCTGAGTAGTGTGCCTGTGGAAATGCTGGAAAATGTCCTCGGAAAAAACGGAGTGGTGCTATGGAAAAAAGCCAATGGAATAGATAACACTCCGGTAAGACAGTATTCGGAAAGAAAATCCATAGGCACTGAGCGTACATTTGAGCGGGATACTACGGATATCCGGGGGATGAATGCCTTGTTGGTATCCATGGTAGAAAAGCTGGCCTTTCAGTTGCGCCGGGAAAAAAAACTAACTTCCTGTGTTACGGTGAAAATCAGGTATTCAAATTATGATACCCATACCCTGCAAAAACGAATTGCTTATTCTGCATTTGATCATGAACTGATAAAAACGGCCCGGGAGCTCTTTGGAAAATTATACACCCGCCGTATGCAGATCCGGCTGTTGGGTGTGAAATTCAGCCGCCTGATCCATGGCACCCAACAGTTGAATCTTTTTGAAGATACCACTGAGGTAGTGAGTCTCTACCAAACCATGGATAAAATAAGAAAACGCTACGGTTCCAGGGCTATCGGAAGAGCCTCCGGATATGGAGGGGTTTCCTGATGAAGATTTTTTACTTTGTTTGAGGGAAACTTCTTTAATTTCAGTTTAGCTTTTATTATCTTTATCACAATCACATGAAAAATAGCCGTAAGTACAAGTCATAACCACACGGAGCTTACATTGGTGGAGCGTTTTATGTTACTGGCTCTCGATAATAAAAGTTGCTGCTTCTCCTGGTTCCGGGGAATAGGTTGATTTTTAAGGCTGCTTTTGGCTTTGATTATATCTTTGATATTGCGGAATTATGAAAAAAATATTAATTTGCACATAACGATCATTTTGAAAAAATATTAGCTATGAATATTTTACAACAATACCTGGAAGAAAGGCACAGAGATAAAAAAAAGGATACCGATTTTGGACAACCGGGTCCCGTAATAACAATTTCCCGGGACTTTGGTTGTTCCGGTAAGTTTCTGGCCGATAAACTGAATCAGAGATTGAATCAGGAAAAAAAAGGTGATTTAAAGAAAGGCAGCTGGAGAGTCGTAAGCAAGGAAATTCTGGAAGAATCAGCTAAAGAACTTGAATTGCACCCTTCCCAGATTGAATATGTTTTTAAATATGAAAAAAGGAGCGCCATCGATGAGATACTCGGTGCCTTGTCGAGTAAATACTATAAAAGCGACCGGAGGATAAGAAACACCATCAAAAAGGTGATCTATACCATAGGCATGGAAGGAAACAGTCTGATACTGGGAAGATGCGGAGCGGTCATCACCAATGATCTACCCCGGGCACTGCATGTAAGATTAATTGCGCCCATTGAGTGGCGAACCGAAGTGGTCAAAAAGCGCTTTAATCTGTCAGAAAAAGAAGCAAGAGACTATATTCAGGACATTGATAAAAAGAGAGCCCAGCTAAGAAACAGCCTGGCAGGTATGGAGGTGGACGATACCTTTTATGATCTGATATTTAATGCCAAACGGTTTGAATTTGATGAGATGGTCGACATCATTATGAAGACCCTCGAGACCAAGAAAATAATATAAATATTTGCGCCACCGAAAAACCGGTTCTTGAATATTCTATTCTTTTTCTTTATTACCGTTCTGACGGGTAAGGGCTTTGAGGAATTTCTCATTTCTCCTCGTGGCTACGACCAGTTGAACTCCGTTTTCCAGTGTTACCTTATATCCGTTCAGCCTGGTGTATGATTTGATGTAGTTCAGGTTCACTATGTAGGACTTGTGGATACGGAAAAACATCATTTCAGGCAACATGTTTTCCAGGTTTTTTAAAGATTTGGAAACGGTGATCTCTTCATTCTTGTTGGTGATTATTCTGGAATAATTTTCTTCTGCCTGGCAGTAAATGATATTGTTTACCCTTATCAGTTCATAGCCTTCGGGTGCGGGGAAGGCTATTTTATTGAACTCTGCTGAATTGGCATTCAGATTGGAAAAAAAAGTTTCAATCTGCGCATTGGATGGTACCTTGTTCTTTTTTTCTTCAAGCCTTTTAAGTACTTCCTTCAGATCCATATAATTAATCGGCTTTAACAGATAATCCAATGCCGCGTATTTTATGGCATTTATGGCATATTGCTTATAGGCTGTAGTGAAGATCACCTCAAAGGAGTAATAATCAAAATACTCGAATAGTTTAAATCCGTTTTCTTCCGGCATTTCTATATCCAAAAAAACCAGCCCCGGATTGTATCTTTTAATGGCAGAAACTCCTTCTTTGACAGATGCTGCTGAGTATACAACGTTGATCTGATCACTGAAATATCTTGCAATGATTTTTTGTAACGTCTCCCTTGATCTCCTTTCATCGTCAATGATCACACTCGTCCACATGCTGAAGTCATCCCATTGTATTTGTTTGTTAAAACGAAGATAATAACATTATTCAATCTTTCAATATTTCATTTTTTAAGTTTCGTGAAATTTGATCAGTCCAGCCATAGGAGATCGTTCGGTTTTATCAATGAAAATATCTTGTTCAGCACCTGCGGATTGTAAAATACCCCTGAGATACCAGGCAATCGACCCGGCAAACCTGATGGGTTTACGCAATTGTTCAGTTGAATAATATGATTTTAGCATGTTTATAAATTCTTCAAATGTTTTGCCTGCCATGTCTTTTATGTAGGGATGACTTTGATGTTCAATAATAAAATCTATATAACCTGATAAATGGATGTTTGGAAATTTGGATCGATAAAGCTGCTGCAGGAGACCGCCCGATTCAGAAACATATTTTTCCCTGAATTGCTTTGTCAGATCATCCGGTAATTTCCGGAAGAAGTAACTTTTGAGCAATTTTTTGCCGAGATGGTTCCCGCTGCCTTCATCTCCCAGAATATAACCCAGGGAAGGTATTTTTTCTGTAATTTCCTCTCCGTTATAATACCCGGAGTTGGAACCGGTCCCCAAAATGCATACAATGCCTTCCCCGTTTTGATATAATCCTCTTGCAGCCCCCAGCAAATCGGTGTAGATCGAAATGTTTGCTTTTGCAAAGATGCGGTGCAATGCGGAGCGGATGAGTGCATCATTTTTTTCTGTTCCGCAACCGGCCCCGTAAAAAAAAATTTCGCGGATCTTCCCGTGGTGCTTTCTTAACAGACTCTGATTCCTTATCTCCTTTTCGATTTTTACCGGGGTAGTGAAAAATGGATTCATTCCATTTGTCTGAACCTGTTGTATATCTGTCCCTGAAACGATGCACCAGTCGGTTACTGTAGATCCGCTATCGACAATGAGCTTCATTGATTTACTTTTTTTACATGTTTCAATACAAGTAAATTCATGGGATTGTTGCCCAGATCTTTAATATTTGTATGGGTAAACCGTACCACCTGATCGTAATAAAGTGGAATGATCGGTGCATCCTCAATGATTATGCGGTCCATCTGCCGGTAAAAGCGCTGTCTTTTTTCCGGATCCATGGTATTCAGGGCTTTTTCATACAAACTGTCATATTCGGCATTCGCATAATGCGTATAGTTCGGACCTCCCGGACTGAAGTTCCTGCTGTAGAAAAGGGCCAGGTAGTTTTCTGCATCAGGATAATCGGCAATCCAGGATCCCCTGAAAAACAACAGTTTTGAATTGGCCACCATATCCCTGAAAGTTGCGCCGGTACTGATTTCTATATTGATTTCAATGCCAATCTCCGAGAGCTGATGCTGGATGAATTCACACAGATCCCTGTAATCATCGGTTGTGGTAAGTTTTATAGGGTCCAGACCTTCACCTTGCGGATAACCTGCTTTTTCGAGTAGAATCCTGGCTTTGTCCGGATTGTAAGTGTAGCCTTCTACCGAGTCTTTGGAGAAAGCAGGCAATCCTTTAGGAATAAATCCATGGTTAGCAGGCGTGCCAATGTTGTTTCTCAGGTATTTCATCATCTTTTTTCTGTCAAATCCATAGTTGATGGCCTTTCTTACCAGTTTATCCGATACCGGGCTGTTTTGGGCCCGCTTTATTGAATCGTCCACCAGAAAGCCCAAATATTCTGTATTCAGGTAAGGCTGGGTGTATAATTTAATTTCTCCCTCGTATTTTGGATTCAGATTGCCAGCCCTGGTAAGCAACTCGTCTTTATTGGCCGGACTAAGTCCCGACAAAAAGTCCAGATCTCCTTTGATGAATTCCAGAAATTCCGATTGTTTGTCGGTGATGAAGGTTATGGAAACCGCATCAAGATAAGGCAGGCGGTTCCCCCGATCGTCCTTTTCAAAATAGTGGGGGTTTTTCCGAAATATCAGTTTTTCTCCTTCCCGCCACATCTTGAAATGAAAAGGACCTGTTCCCACCGGATGCCTGCCGAATTCATCGCCATAATGCTCAATGATTTCCCGGGGAACTACGGAGCAGTATTTCATGGTAAGTAATCCGAGAAATGCAGGGAATGGTCTTTTCAGGTGAATCTTAAGGGTGGAATCATTCACCGCCTGCGGGCCTCTTTTTTTGTCCAGGTAGTTGAAAATCCATGCACCTGGAGAAGCTGTTTGCGGATCATAGATTCTTTTCAGGCTGTAAACAAAGTCGGAAGCTTTGACCTTGCGACCCTCACCGTCCGGAAACAGGTGGTGGTCATGGAAATAAACATCATTCCTGAGATGAAATGTGTAGGTTTTTCCATCGTCCGATACCTTCCAGCTCTTGGCTATGCAAGGCTGCACATTGAGGGCGGAATCCATCTGAACCAGCCCGTTAAAAAGCTGATGAACCGGCCAGATTAGGGTTTGGCTTTTGGCAAAGGCCGGATCCAGCGTGGCAATCCCCTTGGATTCATTATAGCGGAATACGGTCATATCCTGATCCGCTTCCGGAGGTCCGGAGCAACAGGAGAATAAAACAGGCAGCAGGAGGGGTAAATAGCGGCTTAATCTCATGGGTTTTCTTTGGAAGCAAATTTAATGCATTTGACCTGAAATGTCATTGTGGTAAGCAGAAACCCTGAGGAATCATTCCTGGTACTTTCCGGTTATCCGGAAACCTTCAGGAACCATTCCTGGTACTTTCCAATTATCCGGAAACTTTCAGGAACCATTCCTGGTACTTTCCGGTTGTCCGGAAACCTTCAGGAATCATTCCCGGGCCTCTCCGGTTACCCGGAAACCTTCAGGAACCATTCCCCACTTTTTTTAAAGCTACAAGCCAGATGTTTTATCCAGACATAACATAATACATAAATTAAAATTCTTTTATTAAAATTTTCTTGACTTTAATAATTAAATCGCATACTTTTGGAATATTAATAATCAAAAAATTTACAATCATGGTAAAAACTGTTTTAATGTATGAATTTCACTCTAATGAATTCATACGATTCGGCAACCATGTCGTATCTATCTGCGACGAAAGTAATCCACAGGATTTAAAACTCCGGGAACCGCTTGAAAAGTTACGGGGTTCCTTAACAGCCCTGGAAGAGATCTATAAGTTAAACCAGGCAAGTGCCATCACAGCCAAGTTAATAGAGCTTGACGACAGACGGGATAATGCAATTATTTTCCTCAGAAAATTGGGGGATACTTTTACCAATCATTTTGATGAGGCCAAACAAAATGCCGGTAAAAAACTGGTAAAAGTTATTGATAAATACGGCACGCCTATCTACAAACAAAACTATCAGGCTGAAACGACTTCGTTGGATAACCTGATAGATGACCTGGAAACTTCATCCGAGTACCGGGAAATTTTAGACCTCCTGGGAGGTACAGAGATGCTTAATGAAATGAAAAAGGCAAATGAACTGTTTGATCAAAAGTATTTATTGCGGAATAAACAAGAAGCAGGTAAAGATGATGAATCATTCAGTGAAAAACGGCTTGAAGCAAAGAATAACTATCGTGATCTGGTAGCACATATCGAAGCCTGGGCAACCGTCACCCCGACAGATGGGTACACCAACCTTATTGACAGATTCAATGAACTGATTGATCGGTACAACAAGGTAGTAAAACTCCGATCATCTAAAGAAACAAGTGAAGAAGATACATTAGAGGTATAAAGCGTATTTATGTACAGGGATATAGATATAAATGATATAAGATCTGAAAACAAACAAGCCACCCGGTAATCTGCCGGGTGGCTTTTGTTTGTGTAACAATCAAACAATATCAAAGTCTAA
>CAYNPZ010000060.1:0-21331 GCA_964399175.1 uncultured Bacteroidales bacterium
CGGTAACTGGTAAGCCGGCAAGCGTATCATTCTGGCCGTCTCTTTGGGTTTCAATATTGCCAAAATCCATCCTGATCTTCCATGTTTCCCCGGCAATATCTGCAAAAGCTTCTGCCTGGGTGTGGTTTATCTTCTTCCGCCAAATCAGTTCACGGATCACACGGGCAGTGGAACTTTTACCTGAGGCATTGGGCCCGGCAATGATGTTGATGTCGGGTGAAAAATTTTTGTATGGCTTCATTCCCCGGGGAAAACCAGGCATTTTATCTATGTAAAGTTCCCTGAATATAAATGGTACCTGTTGCATCATGATGGATCTACTTTTGTTGCTGCTGTGCTAATAAAATGCCCAGTAAGCGGTTGCATTCCTCCAATATATATTCTCTGGCTTCTTTTTCCGTTTTTTGCCGCAAACGGTTCTCCTTCCTCAGCGGATGATAAGCAGTTGCAGAATCTATCCGGTTCACCTGCATGTACCATCCCTTTATCAGTTCATCCAAAAATGGGTTGGATTGACCTTTTTGAATAGCCAAAATCGTATCGGCAAGCTTGCCAGCCGGAGATGCATTCTGAGCCAGCTCTTCCAGGTTTTGCACACGAGGCTGAACATGATTGCGGATTTTCCGAACGGAAACATGGGTGCCCGTTTCTATCTCCGTTGCATAATCCATGACCTGGTGCTTCCAGGTGTCTATCCGGCTGGCCTGGGCGCTTTGACCAGTCAGTTCAATATCGTATACCAGATAATCCACCTCTTCCAGTTCCTGAATATAACCCCGGGCATGGTCAAGCAATCCGGAGGATACCAGGTTTCTGAAGTTTTCTTCATCCTCTGCCTTACTCACATCGATACTCAAGGTTTCATACCGAACCGGTGACAGCGGAATTCGTTTTATTCTTATGTCCAGCTTTCCTTCTACTTCCATCAAAAGAGGCCCATGGACACCGGGCTCACCTGAATTCAATGCATGGGGAGTCCCTGTATAGGCAATGTAAGGATCCTTTTCCTGAAACTCCAAAGGTTTATGAATGTGCCCCAGAATCCAGGCATCCACCGGCAGTTCTTTCAGGTGATCAAGACCAAGCGGTGCATACTTGCTGTCTGGGACATCTACCTCGCCATGCAACAATCCTATGGTAACCTGATTGGGATCCGGTTCAAGATTGTGCAGGGTACGAATTGGTTCCTCAGTAACATATTTCCGGGGGAATGACCAACCGATAAACTGAACCTCAGCATCACCCGCGGAATGGGTCTGAATTTCCCAGTCTCCGCCTGCTCCGAGCATATGAACATGTTCATATTGATTGCTGCCGGCAATCTGGGACAGTACATCGTGATCGTGGTTACCGGCAATCAGAAACACTTCAATGCCTGCCTTTTTTAATTTGTCAAACCCGGACTGCAAAGGTCCCACCGCTTCAAAAAAGCGGTTGTCTTCATCTACCACATCACCGGCAAGAAGCAACACGTCAATGTTGTTCCGAACACACCAATCCACCATCCTGTGCCAGGTATATTTTATGGACCGTTCATCGGCATTTTCCGGCACCCCGGAAGCGGTCCGGCCTAAGTGCAGGTCTGCCGTTGCTAATATCTTAACAGGCATATTGTCATTTTTTTCATCTCGTTGATGAGTCCTCCAAAAATATCAAACATTTTACGTTTTAAAAAATGGCAGTTTATGTTAATAATTTTAGCCCCCAAGTATTTCTCCTCTACATTTAAAAGTATATTTTTATAGAGCCATTCGGGGTAATCTTTTTAAAATTTTAAGAAAATAATATACAGCATTATGGAGGTTTTATATCATAAAGACATCAACTACAATCCGGTTAAAAAACAATTCACCAAAACGGTCGATTACCTGCAAAATGACAATTTTTCCGCAGCCGAGGTAAAAAAGGTGCATAGAAACGGCTATTACCGGGCCAAACTTGATTACAGGAACCGGCTTCTTTTTACACTCGGCCATTACAACAACAAATACTATATTTTGCTCCTGGAGATCATATTCAATCATGAATATCACAAATCAAGATTTTTAAAGGGAGCTGATATAGATGAATCCCGTTTTGAAACGCTGGAAGGTTCGAATGATATTAAAAACCATGGTATCCACCCTCTGACCTATGTTAACCCGGAAACGTCTTATTTTCATGTGTTGGATAAGATCATTTCGTTTGATCGGGATCAGAATTACCTGTTCGGCTTACCTACTCCGTTTATAGTAATCGGTCCCGCCGGGAGCGGCAAAACCGCCCTTACCCTGGAAAAGATGAAAACCTTAAAGGGCTCCGTCTTGTATACTACCCTTTCTTCCTATCTGACAGAAAACTCGGCGAACCTTTTTTATGCAAATAATTATGACAATGACCAGCTCAATATAGATTTTCTCTCCTATAGGGAGTTCCTCGAAACGTTTCACATCATCGAGGGAAAAGAAGCCGATTTCAGGGTTTTTAATACCTGGTTCAACCGTCACCGGCAGAAAACATCAATCCGAAATGCGCACAAATTGTATGAAGAGTTCAAAGGCGTTATTACCGGATATAACATCGATAAACCTTACATGAGCGAGGAGGAATACCTGAATCTGGGGGTAAAACAATCCATTTTTATTGAAGATGAACGTAAACAAGCTTATGAACTGTTTAAAAAATACCTGCAATTTCTGAAAGAAAACGGATACTACGACATCAACATCATATCCCATCAATGGTTGCCCTTGTGTAAGCCCCGGTACGACTTTATCGTGGTTGACGAAGTACAGGACTTCACCAACATTCAGCTATACCTTATCCTTCAGGCGTTAAAAAAGCCCACGCAATTTATCTTATGCGGAGATTCCAATCAAATTGTACATCCCAATTTGTTTTCATGGTCGAATGTTAAAAGCATGTTCTATTTGAATGAGATCAAGGGAAACAACATCAACATCCTTAAAACCAACTACAGGAATTCCGCTTCAGTTACATCAACAGCCAACGCCTTACTGAAAATCAAAAATACGCGGTTCGGATCCATCGATAAGGAAAGCACCTATCTTATCAGTTCTGTATCCAATAACAAGGGAAAAGTCAATTTCTTTAAAGATGTACCTGAAATAAAAAACGAGCTTAACCGGAAAACGCATAAAAGTACCAATTATGCTGTGCTGGTCATGCGGCATGAAGATAAATCCATGGCCAGGAAGTATTTTAATACACCCCTTGTTTTCTCCATTCAGGAAGCAAAAGGCCTGGAATACGATAATATAATAATGCTCAATTTTGTGAGCGAAAATTCAAAGGTTTTTCGTGAAATCATCAAAGGAGTTGACAAAAAAGATGTTGAAAATGACGAACTGACCTTTTCCAGAGCAAAAGACAAAAAGGATAAGTCGCTGGAAACCTTTAAATTCTACATCAACTCTTTTTATGTAGGGATTACCCGGGCTGTAAAAAACATCTATTTAATTGAGTCGGATGCAAAACATCCGTTTTTTGAGCTGCTCGGACTAATTGAAAGCAAAAAACAGCCCAACATCCAACAGGAAAGCTCCTCGGATGAAGACTGGCAGAAAGAAGCCAATAAACTTGAAAAACAGGGCAAAAATGAACAGGCCGAAGAAATCCGGAAAAATATACTGGGTACCCATCAACCTGACTGGGAACCCATCACTCCACAGAATATTGAAGAACTGAAAGAAAAAGCCCTTGATCCGGACAACTTCAACAAAAAAGCAAAAGACAAATTGTTTCATTATGCTTTGCTGTATAACGAGACCGAATTAATCGATAAGCTGGCAGAATTGAATTATAAACGTGCCAGAGACCCTGAAAAGGAAAGGGGAGCTCTGTTCAGAAAATATTATTACTACTATAAACAGGATAATATACAGGCATTAACAAATGAAATAAAAAAATATGGCCTGAATTACCGGGACTGGTTCAACCTTACACCTTTACTTGCTGCTACTTTATCGGGTTCTGTTAAAATCATCAACTTTCTGAATGATCTGGGTGCTGATCAGACACTGGTGGATAATCAGGGAAAAAATGCCGTACAACTGGCCCTAAAACTTGCTTATCTTCATGAAAATTACAGGAAAAAGATTTTGCCCCAAATTTATCCCTTGATCGTCACCGAAAATATTAAGTTAAAAGTGAATGATCAGTTGGTGAAGCTGGACAATCATAAAATTGAGTACTTTCTGGTAAACTTTTTTATCGCCATTCAGCCTGAAATCCTCAAGAAGCAAAAACATCACTTTTACTACAGCGGGATAACCCTAAACGACTATATTGATATACTGGAGGAATTCCCGGAAAATGTGCTGTTTGATTACAGGAAAAAAAGAAGTTACCTTAACGCCAATCTTGCCAAAAACGAAATCGACAGGGACGATCCCTACAACAAAAAATTATTCCGCCGGATTCAGAGGGGTTATTATGTACTGAACCCTGAAATGGAAATTTCTATTAATAACCGATGGATGAACATCTATGATGCCATGAACATAGAAAAAATCAGAAAGCTTACGAATGAAGAGATTCGCGAAAAGCTATGGGAACAACTGCCTGAAAGTGTTAGGACTGAAATGTCTGAAAATCTGAAAAAGTTCTCAAACGAGTCCGAAGAGCGGGATAATGAAGAGGAGGAGGAATCCGATGAGCCTTCTCAGGAAGAACCTGATTCTAATGACAATAAAAAAGATAATGGACAAGACGGCCGTCAGCTAAGTCTGGATTTGTAAACAAAATTAAAGCTATAATACGGTGTTACTTCCACGCACAGCCATATCCATAACAATGCCAGTGTTAGGGCACCTTATGACCCATCGAGGCGACGTAGATCTCAAACCACTGCTCGCGGGTCAGCTCAATATCCACTGACTGAACAGCTTTTTTCAGGCGTTCGATCTTACCTGTCCCTACAATTGGGATGATTCCTGCAGGATGAGTTAACAGCCATGCATAGATCACCTTTTCAATGTCTTTAACACCCAATTCTTCAGCAATTCCCTTCAGTTTGGTCTTAATCCTGATCCCCCTTTCATCTCCCGGACTGAATATTTTTCCCCCGGAAAGAGGGGACCAGGCCATGGGATGAATTTCTTCACGTAAAAAGAACTCAATGTTGCTGTTCTGAAAGTGCTCCAGATTGTAAGGAGAGATCTCCACTTGATTGGTAACCAGCTTGCCATCGAAATGCCAGTCCAGCATCTCAAACTGTATGGGTGTGAAATTAGATACCCCGAAATGCAATACTTTGCCTTGTGATTCAAGTTCCTCAAAAGCTCTGGCTGTTGCTGCCGGATCCATCAGCGGATCGGGCCGGTGGATCAGTAGCAGATCAAGATAATCGGTATGAAGGTTTCTTAGGGATTGCTCTACACTATATATAATGTGATCATACCCGGTATCGTAATGCTTGATCTTCCTCTCCGGAAATTTATCAGAAACCATCTTGATCCCACATTTGGTAACCAATTGCATCCTTTTTCTCAAACCCGGCTTGAGCTTAAATATTTGCCCAAACATGGCTTCGCAGGTATAATCACCGTAAACATCGGCGTGGTCGAAGGTTGTCACGCCCATATCCAAGGCTTCTTCCACAAACTTCAAAAGTTCCTTATTGTTCATGTCCCAGTTGTTGAGCCTCCAAAGGCCCTGGACAATACGGGACATTTCAAGATTTTCAGATGGTTTAACGGTTTTCATGTATTTATTATCCTTTATTATTTATATTTTTCATTTGGTTTATTTTCAGTATATATCCAGAAGTTGTGGTAATCCCGGTCTTTATGTTTTATCCCGTGAAGAGGTTGTTCTTCAAGCCCTTCATTTCGTGTAATGGCTGATCACCTCCATGATCGCCTCTTCGCTTACCGGCCCATAGGTAAAATCATCCGGGTCAAACATATGCACGCCAATTTCCGAGCGGTACAATCCTTTAGCCTGGTAACCAGCACCTTCGAACACACCAATCTTGCCTTCATACTTCTGCCGGTACTTTCCCCTGATTTTTTCTATTTCCCGCATAAGCGAATCATTCTTTTCCGAATATTTTTCCCTTATATTCCTTATAGCTACTTCAGAGGCCCCTTCATTTTTCAGACTTTCAATCTCCTTCTTTATCTTTTCCTTATTGGTCTTTTGCTGTTTCTTAAGCTTCATAATCTCATCCTGCCCCCACGGCGTGGGTACGGGAATGCCAGGAGTAAGATGCTCCTCCCATTTTACCTGATTGGTATCCAGCAAAGCTGTAATGTTGGATTCTGTAGGTTCGGTCCCTTCGGGATAATAATTATCATAGGAAACGGTGGATGAAAAATATTCATCAGCCAGTCCGGCAAATCCATGTCCCAATTCATGCATGAAAACGGATTCGCTCCGCTTATCATCAGCAGTGAATATGGTATAGTTGTTATAGATGCCGCCACCACCGTACCGTTCAGTATTGGCCATTACAATGATGGCATCGTAAGGTACGACTGAAGCAATGTCACGCATGGTTTTGCGGTCGTCACCCAGCAAATATCTGGGTAAATTAAGTGCATTATAGGAAGCATCAAGAACAGTGTTTCTGAAGGTATCCCTGGTGGGTTGATCGACACCACTTTGGGAGGAAGGACGAAATGCCCCGTAAACATTGAAAAGTTCCCTGTGGCTTTTGTAGGGGTTAGCCCTGAAAAGCACTTTTGTGAAATGATCCACATCCTCTTTGAATTTTTCCCATTCCTTCTCAGTATAGCCTTCAGCAACAAACACAAAATCCACCTTCTCACCCGGATCTCCATTTTCCAGGGCTGTATAAACCCGATCCCTGTCCTCTGGTTTTTCGTATATAATGTTTTCATTATCGGGATCAATGGTTCGGGAAAACACGGGTTCAAGGACGTTTTTGCTGTTTCTTTCCTCTATTACCAAATTTACGGGACTCTTCGGCCAGGGTAATCTTACCGTTTCCATGAAGGTCCTTTTCTCTCCCTCCTTTGCAGGCCGGGTGGTCTGGTATTCACCAAATATACAATTGAAGCCTTTTGAATAAATGAGCTTATTGTCAATAAGGCTATAAACCTTCACATAATAGCTACCGTTATTCAGCCTGTCGATAAGCTTATCGGGATTGCCAGGCCAGTGCCCTTCCCTGTAAATCTGATCTGTAGATATTGTTAATTCGTCAGAATCACCGGTCATATAAAAATCAAATCGCATGGTTTCGCCGGTAAAATATGTTTCAAAGGCTGGATCGGCCATGAGTGTAAAACTCCAGGGTAAAAAGAAGAATATGACAAGTAACTTTTTCATATTTTTAAGCGCTTTGAGGGATAAAATTAATAAGATATCTCAGATTTAAAATGATTTTCTGCAAATGTTGAGTTATAGCCTTCAAAGGTAATTGATTTTCCCTCCAAATAAGAATTCGCCTTTTCAGGATTCTTTATTTTTTTTTCGCAAAAAGCTGGTTTTTCTAATGGGGAGCTGCCTGCTCTGCCGAAGCTCAGCGCAGGCGAGCCTGCCCGACGAAGTTAGCAGGCGGGCCTCGATCCTTCCCTCAATCCTTTGTGCGGAAGAAATTTTGAATACTATTCTGAAGGCCCCTTATTACGGGAAAAATGGTCGCAGCTATGGTGAATGGTGTCGAATCGTAGGGCATAGGCACTTCAATCAAGCACTTTGCAGCCAATAAGCAGGAAACACAGCGAAATACTGCCAATGCTGTTGTAAGTGAACGGGCTTTGCAGGAAATGTACCTGGAAGGTTTCAGAATAGCAGTTGAAAAATGGCTTAACTGTTAATTCTCATAAAAAACCTTGCTTTCCCTTGTGATCAATAAATGTTTCTTCAGCTTCTGGGAGATCAGGCTTAATGACAAAGGCTTTAACAAATAGTCATCGCACCCGGAGGTAAATATCTCTTCCTTATCCGCAGAAGAAGCACAGGCAGTTTGGGCAATAATGGTGATCCTGGGATTTACCAGCTTTATCTTTCTGCAGGCGGTTAATCCGTCCATTATTGGTAATCTAATATCCATTAAAATAAGATCAACCAAGTTGTTGCTGCAAAACTCAACAGCCTCTTTACCATTGGTGGCAAACTGAAGATTAATTTCCCAGTTCTCAAATTCAGGGCCTCTGAAAACTTCCTTAAGAAAAAGGGCATGCGAACGGTCGTCTTCAACAATTAGTATGGTAAAGGGATGCCGGGATGCGTGTTGAGAAGTATCATCAGAGTTGTCCATTTCCATCCTGATATCTTCCTTACGTGTAATATAGGGTATTGCCAGATAAAAAACAGAACCTTTTCCTTCTTCGGAATGGACCCACATCCTTCCTTTAAGCCGACTGGCCAACTCACAGGCAACTGTCAAACCAAGACCTGAACCTAATCCGTCTGAACTTCCTGTGCTCGTGTAGAAGGGTTCAAAAATTTTATTTTCCTGAGCTTTGTAAATCCCTTTTCCTGTATCTTTGACGAAAAACCGCATTTCATCATTAACCACGTGATAGCCAATTTCTATATTGCCATCAGAAGTAAAAAATAAGGCATTATCCAAAAGATATCGGAGGATTTGTTGAAGTTTCCGCTCATCAGACAGTACATAACTTCTGTCGTCGCGGTAAGGGGTGTACAACTGCAACTGAATACCTTTATTCCGGGCAGCCGGAGAAAACATGCTATAAAGCCCGTTTAGCATGATATTAACATTAAACTCTTCAGTCTGGACATTCAGCTGATCAGAATTCAACCGGGATACATTCAGAAGGTTATGCACAAATTCATGGATACGACTGCCTGGATGCAATATATGAGCAAGATACTGATCTCTTTGTTCCCTCTTAACATAAGGGTTCTGGAGCAACCGAAAGAATCCTTCCATTCCTTTGGCGGGAATGGTTTTCTTTCTGAATATCCTTGGAGTGAGCGGAGATTCTGACTGTGAAGAGATTTTAACCTGATCCTCCGTGTCAAATCCCTTTTGCTCAATTTTCTTCAGGGAAGTAATATCTGTACTGGTGCCGAGGAATCTGAGTGGATATTGGTTTTCATCCCGCTCAACCACTTCACCATAGTCAAAAACCCACAACCATTTTCCCGTTTTGGATTTTACTCTGTATTCAGTGGAATAACTTTCGGCGTCACCCCACAAATGATCATTCAATGCCTTTCGTACCCGATGCCAGTCATCGGGATGAATAAGGCTTTGCCAGGAACGAATATGGGGATCGATCTCTTTTCTTTTGTAACCAAGCATCTTGATCCATGCATCATTGAAGTGTACCTGACCGGTTTCAATATCCCATTCCCAGTAACCGTCACCATTATGCTCAAGTGCCTCCACAGGCGTGAGTTTACCTTTTTTGAGGGCGCCCTCAATTGACTGCCGTTCTGAGATATCAAAAACCATAATGAGTATGGTTTCCCTCTCCAGGTCCGATTTTTCCAGGCTCATCTTATAATCAAGCAGTATACCCCCAAGGAATACATCAATGGTTTTCCCGGACCTGGTCCTCCAACGGGTTTCAATGGTTGCCAAGCCGTTTTTTCTCAGTAAAGGATAAAAGCTTTTTTCTACTTTCTTCGATTCCCTCTCATTGGGATAAAATATACCTCCGTATTTCCCAATCATTTCTTTCTTCCCGTATCCGGTAATGTCGGCAAGCTGGTTGCTGGCAAAATTTATAATACGGGAAGTCATTAAAACCATACCGGCTGGTGTGCCATGGAAAAAATCCTCTAAATAATCCAGGGAAAGATTCATAGTGATGAAATCAATTCATTTATCAGCCAACTAAACTAACAATTAAATCTATAATCATAAAAGGTGGATTTCCTATTTTTTTAACATAATAATAACAACTAATTAACCAAACGAAAACAACACATAATCAGACTTAAATCAAGACCTAAGGTGGAAACCCCAGATATACATTTCAGAAAACCTGTCAAAGAAAATATTGAGTAAAAATTTTACCTGATACAGGTTTTCATTGAGCAGTCAAGTGATTTGATTTTCCCGAAAAATTTGTCAACAATGTAAAAAACGGTTATCAACATGTTTTAAAATCACTTCCGGGAGTATTCAGTCACACGAACAATATACTTAATATCAATACAATAACCAATTAAAATCATTTGCGAATTATTTTTTTATTTACAAATATTTACTATATTCGCACACCGTAATCAACAAAATTATTAACACCATGCCTTATCGTAGACTTCCAAACACCGATAAATCAAGACTACGAGCTTTAAAAAACGCACATGAAAAAGGCAAGGAACTGCCACCTTTTAAATTGGCCTTTTCACAGGAAACCCTGCAGATGTTGAGTTCCTTTCTTCCGAAATACGAAAAGGGTTTGACGGAATATCAGAATACCTATAAAATACAAAGGGAAAATCAGAAGGATTATACTGACAAGCTAAAGAAAGCCAAGATGTACATTTCCCATTTTATTCAGGTGGTTAACATGTCAATCATGCGCGGAGATATGCCACCAAAAACGCGTTCATATTACGGCTTACCGGAAGATGACAAAAAGCTGCCCTCGTTAAATACAGAAAACAGCCTGATTGAATGGGGTAAAAAAATTATCGAAGGAGAAGAGGAAAGAAAGAAAAACAACCTGCCTCCGGTTACCAATCCTACCATAGCTGTGGTTAAAGTGAACTATGATAAATTCATGGATGCTTATAAATTTCAGAAGCAGCTTCAGGAAAATCACAAGCGGTCTGCGGAACAGGTGAATGAACTGAGAAAAGAGGCAGATGATATCACTGTCAATATTTGGGATGAAGTGGAAAACACTTTTTCAGAAGAAGCCGATGAAATTAAAAGAGAAAAATCAAAAGAATATGGGGTGGTATATGTATGGCGAAAAAGCGAATTGGGAAGCCTCAACTTCTTCAGCTACAAAAATTCTTACCAACAGTGATCATCTCTCATAAAGGTAAACCATATAACAACATAAACCAATCATTACTCCACTAAAGATGACCATAAAATTAGACGTTTCCGTCGTGTTGTAGCCACCTGCAAAGATTTCGCTGTTGTTTCCAACAAAATAATAGAATATCACGGCACTTCCATTGTTTACAAAATGCCCGAGAATGGGCAGCCAAATGGACCCACTCCAAAAGAACAGATAGCCAAACAAGATACCCAACGCCAGACGAGGAATAAATCCATAAAACTGAATATGCATTGCACTGAACAAAACGGCTGCAATCAGTATCCCCCAGTGGATATTTCGGGTCCATGAAGCAAACAACCTCTGAAGAATACCCCTGAATACAAGTTCTTCACCCAATGCCGGCAAAACAGCAACCATAAACAGATTCAAAAACAGTTGCTGAAGGTTTTCCGCTTCCAGAAAGCGGTACGTCACCTCCCTGGCATCTTTTTCCCTGTTTATCAGGTAATCTTCAAGTGATTCCAATGATTCCGGGAAAGGTATGCTTTGATTGAGTTGGGATAAAAAATTTATAAAAGGCAGCGCAATGAATACCATCACTACGACAGCTGAAACAGAAGCTATTTTGGGCTGGGAAACGAATCCCAGGAATTCCCCTGTGCGGTCGGTATAAAATCTGGCAATGACAAAAGGAGGAATCACGAACAACCCCAGGGTTTGAAGGATCTGAAAATATTTTACAAGGTGCAGCCTCCCCGAGAAATCCCGGGTCGAAAACAAGTTGGATAATTCTGTGAATGGTAAATCAAAGATGGGTATTGCGAGGAAGAAACCTATTGAAAACACCAAAAAAAAACAGGCGATCATAATAAACACAATGGTGAGCAGTTTTGTGAAAGGATTATGAAACATATCGTTGTCCATAGGCGGATCAATTAAAACCACTAATTTTGCAAATAAAATTAATCAAATAAATTTTGATAAGCATAGGAAACATACAATTACCGGAAAAGCCACTCTTCCTTGCACCCATGGAAGATATAACCGATCAGAGCTTTCGTCATGTATGCAAGGAATACGGTGCTGATGTTATGATCTCAGAATTTATTGCATCCGAAGGATTGATCAGGGATTGTGAAAAAAGCATGCAGAAAATGAAGATTTCTGATTTTGAGAGACCTTTTGGTGTTCAGCTATACGGACATCGAGTAGAGGCGATGGTAGAAGCTGTAAAAATGGCCGAAGAAGCCAATCCCGACTTTATTGATCTGAACTTTGGATGTCCCGTGAAAAAGGTGGCCGACCGGGGTGCAGGAGCCGGGATGCTTCAGAATATACCCCTGATGATCGAAATGACCAGGGCTGTGGTAAAGGCCACCGACCTGCCGGTTACCGTAAAAACCCGTTTGGGATGGGATCACAACAGTATCAGAATTCTGGAGATTGCCCAAAGACTCCAGGAAACAGGCATTCAGGCACTGGCCATCCATGGCAGGTCGAGAGCCCAGATGTACAAAGGCGAAGCCAACTGGGAAGCCATTGCAGAAGTCAAAAATCATCCTGAAATAGAGCTACCCATTATCGGAAACGGAGACATTACAAACCCCGGGGATGCCAGAGTTGTATTCGACAAATACGGAATTGACGGGGTGATGATTGGCCGTGCTACCGTAGGCAAACCCTGGTTATTCAAATTAATCAAAAAATATCTGGAAAACGGTTCCATACCCGGGGAACCTGATATAAAGGAAAAAACACGGGTAGCAAAGAAGCACCTGGAAAAATCCCTTGAATGGAAAGGCCATCCGAGAGGAATTTATGAAATGCGGAAACATCTGTCCAACTATTTCAAAGGCCTTCCGCACTTCAAAGAGATCAAACGCCAGTTGGTAACCACCCTGGATACCCAAAAAATACATGATAACCTGGACTATATAGCCGAAAAATATGCCGATTTTGACAGCACAAACCTGAAAAGCGATGCCTATTTTCACTATTGAAGTATGGAAAAGTTAGAATACCGAAAATTCACCCGGCTAAAAGACATTTATCTATGGGCGAATTTCCTTCTCTGTTTTTAAGAATTGATATGCCTGCTCTAAAACATGGGAGGCATTGCGCACGGGATCATCATGATGAAGGAAAACCGGATAAATAGCAGCATGATCCCTCTTATTTAATCCGACCTGATAGGCTTTGTCATAATATCGAAGGGTGATGTCTACAGCTGTAGCAAAATCATCATTATCCAGGGATTCTATAGCTTTTTGAGCATTTTGGCCTCCCAGGCGCCGGCTGATCTTTCGTATGGAATCTTTCAGCAACTGCTTGTTGAAACAGGCATATTCCCTGACAAGTCTTTTGATCCTGATAGATTTATCAAGTTCAACCTTAATCACCGGCGCGGATCTAATTTTTTGAAAAAGTTCGTCGGGCAGGCAGTTTTTCCCGATCATCCTGCTTTCATCTTCCACCCAAACGGGTTTGTTCAGATCAAACTTCAACCACTCTTCAAAAAGCAGGTTCTCAAAGTGTTCATTGGGAAGCTGTTCTTTCTCACCAAAGCTTCCAAAAACGGAGCCTTTATGATTGGCAAGGGCTTCCAGATCAAGGCATTGCTCCCCCTCATCCTGGAGAGCATGTAATATCCCGGTTTTCCCACTACCTGTATAGCCACCAAGTACAATAAGCATAACGGGTTTCTCAAGCTGCTGCCGGCAATATCTTCTGTAGCTTTTATATCCACCTTCAAGAATATAAGGTTTTATTCCAACACGGCTGAATAGCCAGGCCATGTTCTCGCTTCTCATGCCGCCTCTCCAGCAATGTACAATAACCCCTTTTTTTTCTCCGGCTATCTCTTCCGCTTGCTCAACCATATCCAACATTTTGGGACCTACCATCTTCAGACCTTCTTTAACAGCGGCCACACGGCCGGTCTGTTTATAGGTAATCCCTACCTGCTTCCGTTCTTCGTTGCTAAAAAGGGGTATATTATAGGCTCCCGGAATATGGGCTTTCCCGTATTCTCCAGATGAACGAACATCTATTACGGGAAGATTCTTTCTTAACTCCAGGAATTCCTGTATATCTATCTTTTCCATAAACACCATTGAGCCTTCAAGTAACCGGACAACAGGAACATTGCAAACATCAACCTTCAACCTGCATTGGACAGCACCTGGGGTTTGATGAGTGCCCTAACGGCATCAACAATGCCCTGAACATCATAACCACATTTCTTCTGCAATTCTTCTTGTGAGCCGTGCTCAATAAACCGGTCCGGTATGCCAAGACGTTTAATCATGGGATAATAGGAATGTTCATTCATAAACTCCATTACGACACTTCCCATGCCCCCCAGGATGGTACCATCTTCAATGGTAATCACATATTTGAACTTCTCCCCGACCTCATGCAACAGTTCTTTATCAATGGGTTTCAGAAATCTCATGTCGTAATGGGCTACATTTAAACTATCCTGTTGCAGCTGATCGGCGGCCAGCTCAGCATAATTCCCGACATGACCGATGGATACAATGGCTACGTCATCTCCGTCTCTTAATTTTCTGCCTTTGCCTATGGGAATCTCCCGGAAAGGTTGCCGCCATTTAGTGGTGACACCTCTTCCCCTGGGATACCTGATTACAAAGGGTCCTTTATCAGCCAGCTGACCGGTATACATCAGATTTCTCAACTCCACCTCATTCATGGGAGCTGCAACGGTTATATTGGGTACCACTCGCATATATGACAGGTCAAGGGCTCCATGGTGTGTTGCTCCATCCGAACCCACCAGGCCGCCACGGTCAAGACAGAAAACCACATTAAGGTTTTGAATGGCTACATCATGAATAACCTGATCGTAAGCCCGCTGCATAAAAGTGGAATAAATATTGCAAAACGGCATCATTCCGTCGGCCGCTAAACCTGCCGAAAATGTAACGGCATGCTGTTCAGCAATACCCACATCAAAAGCCCGGTCAGGCATCTTCTCCATCATGATATTCAGTGAGGAACCCGTAGGCATGGCCGGGGTAATACCAACGATCTTGTTGTTTTTTCGTGCGAGCTCTACCAGCGTATGCCCGAAAACGTCCTGATATTTTGGAGGCTGTGGCTTTTCAGAATTTACCTTGTAAAGCCTTCCGGTGTCCTTATCAAACTTGCCCGGTGCTCTGTGCCAGGTAGTCTGATTGATTTCGGCTTGTTTAAATCCCTTGCCTTTCTGAGTGATGGTATGCAACAACTTAGGCCCTTTAATGTGCTTCAGATCGGTAAGAATTTTGGTGAGATATACCACGTCATGACCATCCACCGGTCCAAAATACCTGAAATTTAAAGCTTCAAAAAAGTTGCTTTGTCTCAGTATGGCTGTTTTCACCGCACCTTCAAGCTGCGAGGCCAGCTTCTGGTAATTGGGTCCCAGTTTGCTGAGCTTTCCCAACAGATTCCAGATGTCATTCTTTATCCGGTTATACGTTCTGGAAGTAGCTATATCGAGAAGGTATTCCTTTAACGCTCCTACATTGGGATCAATGGCCATATGGTTGTCATTTAATATGACCAGCAGATCAGAATTTTCGTTGCCGGCGTTGTTTAACCCTTCAAATGCCAAACCACCTGTCAGGGAGCCATCTCCAATTACAGCAACGACATTTCTGTCTTTTAATCCTTGGATATCATTAGACTTTGCAAATCCCAACGCCGCAGATATGGATGTTGAAGCATGTCCAACGCCAAAAGCATCGTATTCACTTTCGAAAGGATTCGGAAATCCGCTCAAACCTTTATATTTGCGGTTGGTATAAAATACATCCTTACGGCCGGTGAGGATCTTATGGCCATATGCCTGATGGCCAACATCCCATATGATTTTATCGTAAGGGGCATTGAAAACATAATGCAATGCCACAGTAAGTTCCGATACCCCGAGACTTGCGCCAAAGTGGCCGGGATTGACCGAAGCTTCCTCAATAATAAACCTTCTCAGCTCATGGCTTAGTTCTATCAGGTCTACCTCGGTTAACCCCTTGAGGTCGTCAGGGTAGTTGATACGACTTAGATACCGATAATTTGCAGACATACTTCTACTGGCATTTATTTATAATTCAAAATTAAAAATTATTTTAGTTCCGTATTAATCTAAACAACTTCTATAACAACATATTTTTTATATTTGTTTTCAATTTTGTATAAAATTGTATAAAAAAGAAACTCCAAATATATGAAGATTAAAATTTTTGTTGTGTTGCTTCTGTTTTTTGCCTCGTGTGTCCCGCAAAAGGAATTTAAAAAGGTTCAAAGGCAAAAAGAAAAATTTCAGGCACTTAATGATTCATTAAAAGAACGCAACCGAAAGCTGGAAATCGCCAACAACGAACTCCGAGCCAGGGTAAATGTACTGGAAAACAGAACCGAAAGACTGGCCCGTGATAGTATAAAACGGGCTGAAAGATTGGTTTATTACAAACAGGAAAATGAAAGACTCAGGGATAAATACGATGATTTAAAGGAAAACCAGGAAAAAATTTTAAAGGGAACCAACGAGGAAACAAAAAAACTGCTCCGGGAGATTCAGGGCACTCAAGAAAAGCTTCAGCAAAAAGAAGATCGCCTGGAAGAACTGGAAGAGAATCTGGCATCCGAAAGGGACCGCCTTAACGAACTCGAGACAGAGCTCAATCAAAAGAGTGAAAGACTTGTGGAGCTGGAAAAGGCCCTCAATGAAAAAGATTCGGTTGTCAGTGCGCTTAGAGACAGAGTCAGCGATGCCCTTTACGGGTTTGAAGGGGAAGGACTTGATGTAAAAATCAAAAACGGAAAAGTTTACGTATCCATGGAAGATAAGCTGCTGTTCCCTTCGGGAAGCACGCAGATAGACCAGCGTGGGAAGGAAGCTCTGAAAAAACTGTCACAGGTTCTTGAAAGAAACAAGGATATCAACATCATGGTGGAAGGACACACGGACAATGTACCGGTAAGGAGCAATCCATCCTTCCAGGACAACTGGGACCTCAGCGTAAAAAGAGCCACGGCTGTCATAAGGGTGCTGATGAACAACTCAAATATTCAGGGTGAACGGTTTATCGCGGCAGGAAGAAGCAAATATCTTCCCCTGGAATCAAATGAAACAAAGCAGGGCCGGCGCATCAACCGCAGAACAGAGATCATCCTTACTCCGAAACTGGGTGAACTTCTGGAAATATTAAACATGAACTAAATTTTGTTCTTGATAAAACTTGAGAGCGTATTGGCCGATGGATTCCGGTTTCTCAGAACTCTGACACCCTACAGAATTATCAACCTAGCAGGGGTTTATCTCGGATATCTGGGCTCGGTCATCACCAGGAATGTGCTCCTTTGGGGTAAACCTTACAGCCTTTCCATAGAACCCACAAACTACTGTAATCTGAATTGCCCTGAATGTCCTTCTGGCACGGATGATCTTGGCAGAGAACAGGGCTACATGAATATGGAGCTTTACCAAAAAATCCTCGATCAGGCAGCCCAAAACCTGGTATGGCTGATGCTTTACTTTCAGGGTGAACCTTTCCTCCACAGGAAACTACCTGATATGATTCGTTATGCCAAAACAAAAAACATCTATACCTGCATCTCCACCAACGGTCATTTTCTTTCTCCTCAGGTATGCAAGGAAATAATTAATGCAGGTACTGACCGGGTGATTGTATCACTGGATGGTGCCGACCAGGAAACTTACGAAAAATACAGAAAAAGCGGAGATCTGCAGAAGGTAAAGAAGGGCACAGAAAGACTGGCCGAAGAAAAGAGGAAACAGGGGGTATGCAGTCCATTTATTGAAGTTCAGTGCCTTGTTTTTAAACACAATCAAAACCAATTGAAAGAAATAAAACGAATGGCATATAATCTGGGTGCCGACAGGGTAAGGTTCAAATCTGCACAGATATACAATTACAACAATAAAAGCCAGCTTATTACCAATATACCGAGTTATTCCCGGTACATCAGAAAAGCCGGCGGCGGATTATCCTTAAAAAATAACCTTAAAAACAGATGTTTCAGAATATGGAATTCCTGCGTCATCACATTCGACGGCCTGATGGTGCCCTGCTGCTTCGATAAAAAGGGAGAATTTCCAATAGCTGACCTCTCAGAAGAACATTTAAATGTTGCATGGAAGTCTGCTACATTTCAGGAATTCAGAAAACAAATACTTACCAGCAGGAAATCCATAGAGATTTGCAGGAACTGTACCGAATGATGCAGTTTTTTCAATTGAAATCATACGCTACATGTACATTGAAATTCTGAGCTACTTCAGCATGGGCCTTAAGATTAACTCCGAAGCGAAGATTTCCGATCAGATTATAGGTGAGGCTATAGCGCTGGAAAAAATGCTTTTCATAATAGGGGGCATACAAATAAGTGCCCCAGTACTGGGAAAAAATAAACCGGCCAAAAATCAAATCGTGACCCACCAATAAAGAAAATTGACGGTGTTCACTTTCTCCTTCGGAATTTACCCGGATCTCCCCGTCCCAGTAACCTTCAAACCCAAGGTTCAGCGCATTGATTTTTGCAATCTTACGCCTTCCTTTGATCAAAAAACCATAACCCAGAGTACGCTTTTTTACTTTATCAGCCCCCTCTACAACATTTTTCATTGATCCGAATAGCGCAGCCGAAGGAATAATCCCCTCCTTTTTAATGGGGACAGCTTCCCGTTCAGCAAACGCTCCCGGTTCTGCAACATAATCGAGCCCAACTCCTACCGTGGGAAAATTGATACCCAGATTGGGCTGTTCCACCCCTCCGTTGGAGATGTGATTGTATTTTCCAAAAATTTTGCCGTTCCAATGATCAGTCAACCTGAAATTCAGCATAAAATCCAAATGAATGATATAACTCAAATGGCTACTGAAGAACTTGTTCTCCGAATTGCTTTCTTCATCATACACCTTGGTGGTATAACTGGGTCCAACACCCATTCTCAGGCTTAACCACAAATTGCTTCCGTAATTCAGATAGGGCTCGGCAAACATTTCCAGATTCACAGCCGATCCAAGTACTTCGGGATTACCAAAATTCACCCAAGAGGCTGAAAAACCAGCTCTGGAATAGCAGTTACACCTATTCCAGTCGCTTGCTTTCTTTAAAACCCATCCATAATCAAATTCCAGGCCGTATGGATGGTTACTCTTAAACTTCTGAATGGATGCTGCATGGGGAAGAATAAAACCATACTGAGGCTTTAGTCCCATAAACACCGAATTAGAGGTGGTATCCTGAGCAAATACGAAAATCGGTATGAACAAAACAGCCATTAAAGCAGCAATATAACGCATTAATATGAGCCCTTATATTTCTCAGCAAACATAAAAATAATTCGTTTAGTAAAAGAATGGATTTTAATTTACTACGAATTTTTATTATCTTTGATTCTTATCAATAACTCCAAATTTGCTGCGTTATGCTTGATGAGTACATTAAAGAATTGATAGCCAACAATAACAGGGTTATTATCCCGAATTTTGGTGCATTCTTGCTCCGTGCCACCTCAAAAAACAAAAATAAAAAAGAGCTTTCTGCAAAGATCAATGACATATATTTCAGTCCCTTTCTGAAATTTAATGATGAGCTTCTGATGAATCATGTGATCAAGAAAGAAAATGTTACGCAGAAGGAAGCCATGGACATGATTACAAAATACATAAGCACCATAGAAAATTCGGTAAAGGAAAATGGTGCTTATCAGATTGAAGGCTTCGGACAATTTTACATGGACAACCAGGGTAAAATCCAGTTCAAAATTCAGCCCACCGCGCAAAAAGAAGAACCCAAAGAAGAAAAACAGGCTCCGCCGAGCAAAAAAAGCGAGCCAAAAGAAACACCAAAAGCCACATCGACCGTTAACGAAAAGGCATCCAGAAGGAAAAAAACCATTGCCGAATCTAAAGCTGAGGAGAAAAAAGAAGAACATAAGGAAAAGGAAGAAAAAAAGGAAGCCACGGCATCTCAGAGTAAGGCGCCTCAAAGAGCCAAAGCCGGAAGAGGCGCGGGAAAAACCCCGCCACCGCCTAAAAAACAAAAGACCAAAGCCGGTTCCTCCGGACAAAAGGGCAACAAGGGCCTGATTTTATCCGTGGTCATAGGGGTTCCCGTGGCAGTAATTTTCGTATGGGCTATGCTCAATTTTGATACGGTTCAAAGTCTTTTTACGGGTGATGAGCCCCAAATGCCAGATACGGAAAAAATGGAAACCGCTAACGAACAACAAGCCGATCAGGAGGGACAGGATCAAACCGCTTCCGAGCAAACCGATACAGAGCGAGCTTCCGGTCAGGAACAGGAAACCGGTCAGAACATGAATCAGCAAAATACACAGGCAGAACAAACCGCCGAACAAAGTTCTTCCGAACAGCAACAACAGGTTAGGCAAGCCACAGGTGGAAAAAAATATTATATCGTAGCGGGCAGTTTTAAGAATAAACAAAATGCGGTGAATTTCCACCGGAAATTACTAAATCAGGGCTATGACTCAGAAATGATCGGGGAAAGAGACGGCATGCATGCCGTAAGTTATGATTCATTTCAAAATAAGAGCAGGGCGCAAAGAGAATTACAACGCCTGAGAAATGAAGAGGGTCTTACTGCCTGGCTGCTTTACTACTGATATTAAAGAAGAAAGCGGCTTATACCAGAAGAATTTACTGATCACGTATTGCCTGTCTTACCAGTTTGCGTGAAAGTTTGTCCACCTCGCGGTGGTAATCCGATATTACTGAATGGCCTTTTTTGGCATGGCCTTCCACGGGGATTAAAGCAATATTTAAATACTCCAGCCATTCGTAGAGTTGAATGATCAAACTTCGGTTTCTGACTTCCTTCCCTTTTTTGGTGCGATAGTTATTTTTCACCAGTTTTTCCTTTCTGTGAGGCAAGCCAAGAACATAATCGCTGTCGGTATAGACTTCCAACCTGACAGAAACAATTTGAAATGTGGATTGTATATATTCCAGGCTCTTTAATATCGCCTTCAGTTCCATGGTGTGTTGGGTGACATTGGACTCGATATTTTTCAATACCGTTTCTTCAGATGAGGTGACAATATAGGAAGCCCATGCACCAATGTTATATTTCGGACTGGCACTCCCATCCGTAATAATTTTAATGATATGTGGTTCTGGAGATAAAATGTTTTTTTTTAGATCCAAATTAAACAAATCCTTTTTAGATAAAGATAGAGAATTTTGCCAATATGGGTCACCTGTTAAATATCTCATTCAATTTCGAGTATTACCCCTTGTTAATTGTGGTTTTCCTTGCATGGCTAATTCCTTTAACGCTTTCCCTACTGAGAATGCAGAAGGTTCCCACCGTTATTGTTGAGATTGTTGCCGGTTACATCATTGGGAAATACATTATTGCATATTTCCCGG
>CAYNPZ010000061.1:0-2061 GCA_964399175.1 uncultured Bacteroidales bacterium
GACAACCAAGTGACTGGAGTGAAACCGCTTATTTCCACGTAGGGCCTATGGAAAACAGCGACTGGGAAGGCCAGTGGATTGGTGCGGCTGATACCACAATCACGGCTCCGCTATTACGCAGGGAGTTTCAGCTAAACAAACCGGTGCGCGAGGCTTATGCTTATATTGTTGGCCTGGGATATTATGAGTTATATTTTAATGGAGAGAAAATTGGTGATCACGTACTTGATCCCTCTACTACCGATTATAACAAAAGAGCCCTTTATGAGACCTATGATGTAACCGATCACCTGAAGGGAAATAATAATGTTGTCGGGGCTTGGCTTGGCAAGGGCTATCTCAAGCACCGGACGACCAAGCGTTACGGAGATCGTCCCCAGTTGCTTTTTCAACTTCTTGTTAGACACACAGATGGAAGTGTCACGCGCGTAGTCTCAGATGAGAACTGGAAAGTATCCGGCGGTCCTGTTGTAGAGAACAGCATATTTGACGGCGAAGTATATGATGCCCGGGAGGAAAAACCGGGATGGAACACGGCCGGTTTTGACGCTTCGGACTGGGAAAATGCTGTTCAACTGGAGACCCCGGATAGCCGTCGCGTTTCTTCCCAATTAATGCCTCCCATGCGCGTTACAAAAACTTTAAGACCCGTTCGCATGTGGGAGCCTGTAGAGGGAGTCTATGTTTATGATTTTGGACAGAACATCACGGGCTGGCCGCGCCTTCGCGTAAAAGGAGGGGAAGGCAGCAGAGTGGTTATGCGCACTTCTCCCACGTCGGTCCACAGTATGGCTATGATGAAAAATCAACCCCTAAAAGGGCTGGTAGATACCATTGACACCAGTCCCAACCGCTCAGCTAAAGCGCGGGATGTTTATATTTTAAGAGGGGATAATCAGGGTGAAGTATACGAGCCCCGCTTCACCTACCATGGATTTCGCTATGTCCAGGTAGAGGGATTCCCCGGGGAACCTGATCTGACGAGTCTGGAGGCTAGAGTAGTCCATTCGGATGTGGCCCGCCATGGTAAATTTCACTCTTCCAATACCCTGCTTAATCAGATTCATCAGAATATTATCTGGGGTCAATTGGGCAATTTGCATAGCATACCTACCGATACGCCACATAGAGACGAGCGTCAGGGATGGCTGGGAGATGCCCATCTTACAGTTGAAGAGGCGATATTCAACTTTGATATGGCAGCTTTTTACACCAAATGGCTCCAGGATATAAAAGATGCTCAAAACGAAGATGGAAGCGTGCCGGATGTGGTACCCCACCACAAATATTCCGGTGTAGGCACCCCTGCCTGGCAGGTAGCCTATCCGCTTATGGTATGGTACATGTATGAATATTACGGAGATGAGCGAATTATCAGCCAGCATTTTCAGAGTCTGGATAAGTGGATGGATTATATGGAGTCAATCTCGGAAGACTATATTATTGAGAGAGGCCGTGGAGATTGGGTACCTCCTCGCCTGGCCTATGAGCCGCGGGACGGTTCTATCCCCATAACCTCAACAGGATATTATTATGAGAGCGCACGGATTATGAGGCAACTGGCGGATGTATTGGGCAAATCGGAGAAACAGCAGGAGTATAGTCAGCTTGCCGGCCATATCAAGGAGGCTTTCAATGATACCTTTTTGAATAAAGAGGATTATAGCTATGGCAGCGGTTCACAGACCAGTAATGCCTTTCCCCTTTATCTGGGTATTGTACCCGATGACGTTGAGGAAAATGTAGTCAACAGCCTGTGTGAACAGATCCGGGTTGAAGACAATGGCCTCATCCAGACGGGAATTATCGGGACTAAGGCATTGGTTCAGGCTTTGTCCAAATATGATAAAGATGAGTTGCTTTATGACCTTGCCACCAACACCGAATTTCCAAGTTGGGGATATATAATTGCCAAAGGAGCCACGACCCTTTGGGAACGGTGGGGTGGATACCGCTACTTCGATGCGGATATGAACTCCCTGAACCACATTATGTTTGGTAGTATCGATGAGTTTTTCTACAAGGACATCGGAGGCATTCGCCCCGCTAGTCCCGGATACA
>CAYNPZ010000061.1:2161-21287 GCA_964399175.1 uncultured Bacteroidales bacterium
AGGATTGTTTTGAACTTGATGTGGCTTCAGGGTCCTACCGGTTTAAACTTTCCGGATCATAAAGAATAGGAAGCTCGTGCTTTCAATTAACGGAAATTATAAACTTTTTGGTAAATGATAAAAAAAAGATTGTGTAATTGAAAAGGATTTTCTAAATTTCCTAGTCCAAAACGGGTAAAAATGGATTTTTTTACATATTCATTTTATAATAAACCATTGAAGTAAGAACTATTAATTAAAAACTATCAATTATGAGTAAAACCGATAACATCAAAAAGGCATACGAAATTGCCAAGCAGCAGTATAAACAATTAGGCGTAGATACCGATCAGGCTCTTGAGAAACTGAAAGACCTTCAGGTCAGTATGCATTGCTGGCAGTCCGATGACGTGGGTGGCTTTGAAACCCCTGAATCCGAGCTGGAAGGAGGCGGAATACAGGTGACGGGCAATTATCCCGGTAAAGCACGGAGTTTGGAAGAGGTCCGTCAGGACCTGGACAAAGCCATGTCTCTGTTGCCTGGCAAACAGAAAATAAACATCCATGCCATTTACGGAGATTTTGGGGGTAAATTGGTAGACCGCGATCAGATTGATGTTGAGCATTTCCAGGGATGGATCGACTGGGCCAAAGAACGAGGCATAGGTCTTGATTTCAATTGCACCTGCTTTTCTCACCCCAAAGCAGACGGAGGCTTTACCATATCCAGTAAGAACGAGGATATTAGGAAATTCTGGATCCAGCACATCAAACAGTGCAGGAAAATAGCCGCAGCCATGGGAGAACAAACCGGTATTCCGTCGGTTCATAACATTTGGGTACCGGATGGATCTAAGGATACACCGGTTGACAGATATACCCATCGTAAACTTTTGAAAGAGTCACTAGACGAGATTTTTTCTGAGGATTATCCCCGGGAACATCTGAAAGACTCCATTGAAAGCAAGCTCTTCGGCATCGGCGCCGAAGCGATGACTGTAGGTTCTTATGATTTCTATCTTCCCTATGCGGCAAAAAATAATAAGTTAATCTGCCTGGATAACGGTCACTACCATCCAACTGAGGAAGTAGGAGATAAAATATCGGCTGCTTTGCTTTTTGTCGATGAACTGATGCTCCATGTTACCCGGGGAGTAAGATGGGACAGCGATCATGTGGTTACCTTAAATGAAGATGTACGGCAAATTGCCCAGGAGACAGTACGTGCTGATGCTTTGAACCGGGTCAATGTAGGTCTTGACTTTTTCGATGGCAGCATCAACCGCATCGGAGCTTATGTGATTGGCACCCGTGCAGCTCAACAGGCATTCTTGTTTGCATTGCTTGAGCCTACGGATAAGTTGCGGCAATACGAAGAAAATGAAAATTATTTTGAGCGGCTTGCTATGCTTGAGCTGTTGAAGTCCAAGCCATTTGGCGCTGTATGGGACTACTATTGCCTGAGCAATGATGTTCCGGTAAGCGAGGATTATATTACCAGCATCCAGCAATACGAGAAGGAAGTGTTGTCCAAGCGCTAGTACATTTTTATGGAAATGAGTTTGTCCATAAAGTCCTACGTGTTCTTTCCTGATTTCTTTTGTGTTCCTCAGAGGTTAATATTATATGTTTGAAAAACAGAGTTCCACGGAGAACAAATATGTAGTAACACAGAGGTAATTTATAAGAATTTAAAGGTCTTTTGACTTTATGGACAGCTCATCCTTTAAACAATTTATAATGATAAAAATTTCTTTTTTAAGAAATAGAGAGATATTTATTCTTGATGGAATAAATAATGGACGGTGGCCTGATTGGCTATTGGAAGAAACACCAAGAAACAGTGACCGGTATAAATTTACTACCCATAGGTATTATACCAGGGAATTCCCATTAGTGTATTCCGGCTTGCTTGACCTGCTGTGGTCATACAAAGCATTGATCTGAGCAAAATTCAGACATTGCACAAATCAATACGATAAAATTTATTAAGAGGATTACTATTATGATTTTATACAGATTAAAGTTTAGGAAATTAGCCCGGCTATCCGTCATTACTTTATTATTATCCGTGATGTTCACTTTTTTTATAAACCTATCTTTTTTAAAAGCTGATGAGCCGGATTCTTATGAGCAACTAAAGAAAGAATTTCAGGATCCGGATCCTGCCAGGTGGGGAGAAGTGCCGCTATGGTGGTGGGAAGGGGCACCACTGAGCAAAGAACGTATTACCTGGCAACTTGAGACTTTGGCTGAACAAGGAGTTAAGTCTGTTTGTCCGATCCAGCGTTCGCCGGGGCGTTGTGATCCCAAATCGTTTAGTCCCGAGTGGTGGGATATGCTGGAATATGCACATAAAGAATGCAAACGTTTGGGTATGTCACTATGGGCTTATGATCAGGTTGGTTACGGCCATTACGGGTGGCTGGAGAAAGCAGCCGCTAAAATCAAGGATTCTCCTCTAAAACAGATTGAGTTTATTAGCAGGGAAGTTGACGGCAATGCTACAATAACCCTGGATCTACCTTCAGGTGAATTGCTTGGCGCCGGTGCTTATGAGATGGAGGCAGGCCAGGCTGGTGAGCCAACAGTTCATGATCTTACCCACAAGGTGGATGATGGAATGTTGAAATGGGAAGCCCCCTCAGGACGGTGGAAAATCGCCATATCCATTGCGAGTCCTTTTAAGGGATTTTACCTGCAGAAAGCAGCCACCGATACGTTTTTGAATATGTTATATGGAGAGATTGAACAACGCGTACAGAACGGGTCGATGGGTTCCAGTTTTGCTGGTGTGTTTCAGGATGAGCATCCTCCCACTCCAAGGGATCTTTATACTGAAGAGCTCGGAGAGCTATTCCACGAGCGCAACGGTTATGAAATAGGGAAAGCCATTCCCGCCCTTCATTTTGACGTGGGCAAGAAAACGCCCAAATATCGCCTTGATTTTTATGATGCTTACCTCGAGTTGGTTGAACAGACCTACTGGCAACGGGTGTTTGACTGGACCGAGGATCGGGGAATTCTGTTCAGTCATGACAACTGGGGACGAAATAATATTTACAGGCAGAGCCAGGGTTATATCGATTATTTCCGCACCCAACGCTGGTTCTCTGCTCCTGGTTTCGATGATTCCGGACTGCGCCCCATAACGGAGCGCAATTATTATGATACCAAAATTGCCGCTTCGATTGCACGCTTATATGACCGTTCCCGGGTGTGGGACGAAGCCTTTCACAGTTCCGGCTGGGGCCGCACAACCGAACAGACTATGGACTGGCTCACAACCAATTATGCCTTTGGGGCCAATCTCTATGATGAACATGGACTCTACTATTCAACCAATGCAAGCACGTGGGAACATGCAGCACCGGATCCCCATTGGCGGCAGCCTTACTGGCGCTATTACAATCACCTGTCCGAATGGGTTTCAAGAATGAGCTACCTGATGTCCCAGGGTACCCATGTGGTGGATGTAGCGGTTCACTATCCGGTGGTAAGCCTACTGGCTGAAACAACACCCGGGGAGTCTGGCCCCGATTATAATACTTACATGGATTTATCGCGGACAATTTATGATGAGGGAATGGATAATGACATCATTGATGATCACTCCATTTTAAGGGGTGAAATTCAGAATGGCACCCTGAAAGTGGGAGGAAATACTTATCAGGCCCTGGTGTTCGGACCTGAGGAGACCGTTCGACGCTCGGTTATTGGAAAATCCCTGAAGATGGCAGAAAGGGGCGGAACGGTCATTTTTTACGGGCAGTTACCCACCCATTCTGCGGAATCCGGCCGTGATGATCCTGCTCTTGCTTCGCTCCTGTCCCGATTATTTGGTAGCAGCCCGGAGAGGCTTTCCCAAACCCGGTTAACTGTTCATCAGTTTGATTCCGGGGGCGAGGCGGTTTTCCTGCCTGCTGTTGCGGAGAAGATTCCAGCCCTGTTAACCACCCACATATCAAGGGATGTTATTACCAGCGGAGGAGATGTCTTTATGGCTCACCGACGGGTAGGAGAGACGGATATTTATCTTTTTCAGAATACTCAGCAGGAAGCAATAACACTCCAGGCCAGACTGCGTGCGGATGGGGTTCCGGAGCGCTGGGATCCTATGACAGGCAATACCAAACCGGTTGATGCTTTCCACCGTAAAGACGGATATACACACATTACCCAGGACATCCGCGGCAATACAGCGACATTGGTGGTTGTGCGCCCCGGCAACCTTCAGGAAGGAAGAAATCCGTCAGCTTTTGCCCGTGGAGAAAAAAAATCGTTATCAGAAGATTGGGAATTTTCTGTGATTCCCACCCGTGATAACCAGTGGGGAGAATTTCGCTGGCCCCCGTCGGAGGATAAGATTGGCCCGGAGATCCGGCAGTTACGCTATCGTGAAGAAGGTGATAAACCGGGTACGAGACAAGGATGGCACCGGCCCGGTTTCAACGATCAGAGTTGGAGCGAAACCATTTATAGCATGGGCCCGCATTGGCTAAGCCTTACGTCGGTGCCGGAAAAGGCAGAGATCATTTCTAAGGTAAGGGATGAAACGGAAAAAATAGTTACCGGGGAAAAAGTCTCCCTCTCGGGTCAATCCCTGGAATGGGAAGAAGTCACCTTTTCAAAAACCATTGGACGGGGCCGGCCTGTTGGCTGGAGAGGCCATTCCGGCTATCCCGACGGCCACATGGATAAGGATTTTATTGATCTACCGGAGGGACGTAAAATTTTATTCACACGTATACGCTCACCCAAACAGCAACGAGTGGGTCTGCATATTGCTCTGCGTAATTCGCGTCCGAAATTGTGGGTAAATGGGAAGCAACAACCTGTAATAGGAGCAGTAGGCAATTTACCTTTGCAGAAAGGTCGTAATACGGTACTTTTGGATGTTCCGGATGGGGGCCGTGGAATGCTATACGTACAGGATACACCGCCATCAGCAACTTCCCTGGAGGAAGCAATAAAGGGTGTGGTGATGCCTGATTTTACAGATGCCCATTGGATCTGGCATGGTAACACAGATGCCAGTTATTTTCGAAAAACGTTCACTCTTGATCAAAGACCTCAAGAGGCCAGGCTTGCCATTACGGCTTATACTGGTTATCAGTTATTTATCAACGGGGAGAAAATCGAGGAAGAAATTGGCCCATGGGCTCACTGGGATCAGCCCGAACTGTTCAATGTAACTTCTCATCTACGGGAAGGTAGAAATACCATTGCCATCTGGGGGCAATTTTATGCGGGCCAGCATCACCAATCCGGGATACCTGCCGGAAACAGGGCTGTAGCAATGGCCATAAAATACCGTACGCCGGACGGAACAGAGGAGACCCTGGTGACTGATAATAACTGGAAAGCTACAACTGAAGAATATGACGGTTGGCAGGAAGTACAATTTGATGCCGGCGAATGGCAGCCAGTGACAGTTAAGGGCCAGATGGGTGATGATCCATGGGGTGACGGGTTGCTGGCGAATCTCAGAACCGTTACCACTCCCCAGCGACCGCTCTCGGTAAATCTGTCCTCCCCCTATTTACAAGTATTTAAGGAAGGTCCTCAGGTGGTTTATGATATCAAACCCCGCGATGCTGATCGGATTGGGTGGTATCGCTTCGAAGCTCCCCCGGGTTTGAGTAAGGTGGATTTGCATACCAATGTCCGGGCTCGCGCGTGGGTAAACGGCCGGGAAGTGCCGGTGCGGAATGGGGTGATCCGAATCAGCGAACCACCGGTAAAAGTTTCCACTGTCGCCCTTCGTCTGGAGATGGATCAGGGAGAGTATGCAGGTGCAGCTTTTTCGAAACCACCGAGCCTGACTTTGGAAAAAGGATTGATTCAGACCGGAAAATGGGCTGATTATGCCCTGCCAACCTATTCCGGCATTGGAGTTTATTCTCAGAAGGTTGAATTTACCCGGGAAGAAGCTGACCAACAAATTGAACTTAATTTGGGAAAAGTACTGGTAGCTGCGAAAGTTTTGGTGAACGGTGAATCGGCCGGAGTAAAGCTGGCATCGCCTTATACTTATGATTTGACAGGATTGATACAGCAAGGAGAGAATACAATAGAGATCCGGGTGGCCAATACCATCGCCCCGCATTATAAGATACCCCGGAAAACCATTCATTTAGGACCCACAGATTCGGGTTTGATTGGCCCGGTTGAACTCACATTAATGAATAACAGAAAGAGAAATCATTATTTGTCCAATTAAAAAAGATGTAGAAAAGACAATGATTGTGCTGGATATTCAGGAATTTTATTATAAAATTGCTATTTATAAGCGCTAACGCAAATTATTCAATACTTATGGAAAATGTAATTGCTATTTTTGATATAGGAAAGACCAACAAGAAGATCCTGCTTTTTAACGAGGATCTCAAAATCGTTTCTCAAGAGGAAGAAAAATTTCAACCTGCCATTGATGATGACGGGGATGAATGCGATGACATTGAAAAGATTGAACATTGGATACGTGCAAAAATCAGGGAAGTAATTTCAAACGGGGATTACAATTTAAAAGCTGTAAACTTTTCTACTTACGGGGCTTCTCTGATGCATCTTGATGAAAATGGGAAACGGGTAACCCCGCTTTATGATTATCTGAAAACCATGCCGGAGGGTATTGTAGAACCCATATATGAGAGGTATGGAGGGAAACAGGAATTTTTGAGAAAAACAGCCTCTCCAGCTTTGGGTATGCTCAATTCGGGATTTCAGCTATTATGGCTAAAGAAGCAAAAGCCCGGATTATTTGAGAAGATTAAGTATACTTTGCATCTTCCGAATTATCTTTCTTTTGTTCTTACTCAAATGCCGGAAAGTGAATATACTTCTATAGGCTGTCACACAGCTATGTGGGATTTTGATGAAATGAAGTACCACCGGTGGCTGGCAGATGAAGGAATTGCTTCTTTACCCCAACCTGTGCCTAATAATACCATTCACGAAGCTTCACTGGATAATGAGCAGGTAAAAGTGGGTATTGGCATTCATGACAGTTCAGCCTCCATGGCACCCTATATCATCCAAAGCAGGGAAAAATTCATATTGGTTTCCACCGGAACATGGTGTATCAATATGAACCCATTTAACTATGAACCATTAACTTACGAACAGTTGGAAAAGGATTGTCTTTGCTATATGAGCGTCAGCCAAAAACCGGTAAAGTCCTCGCGGCTTTTCATGGGTCGTATACACGATGTCAATGTGCAGAGACTGGCCGATCATTTTGATGTAGATCAGGAGTATTACAAAAAGGTTGATTTAGACAGGAAATTGTTACCTGAACTTTCCATTCGGGGAAAAACTTTCTTTAGGGAGGGCATCCCTGATGATCTGATCGATACCACAGTGGATCTGTCAGAATTTGAATCTTTCGGGTCTGCCTATCATCAACTGATGCTTGATCTGACCGGCTTGTGCAAAGACTCTATTGATCTCATTATACCTGAACAGGATGACATAGAGTCTCTTTATGTATCGGGAGGTTTTGCCCGCAGCGAACTTTTCGTCAGGATGCTTGCCACAAGATACCCTGATAAAAAAATATTTACCACAGATATAGATAATTCAACAGCCCTTGGAGCAGCCTATATGGTTTATGGTGAATTTGGAAGCTCCACGGCTCCTGAGATTGATCTGGGCTTTGGGCAACATTCGGGGGTTAAACGCTCTTGAACCTTAAAAATAACATTTTAAAGAAATGAGAGATTTTAGAATTACTCAAAGCCATTATAAAGAATTGTAGAATAGATAAATTTAATAAGTTTAATTAAAAAAATATTTTATGGATCCACTAGTTGCTACAGGATTAATTGCTATAGGCAGTATAGGAGCGGCAAGTTTTTATGTTCCTTTTAAGAAAGTCAAACAATGGTCATGGGAATCTTATTGGGTTTCCCATGCTTTTATGGCATATCTTATTGCCCCTTGGGTATTCGCCTTCTTGACCGTTCCAAATGGAGCCTTGTTCGATATTTTTGCGGAAACATCTGCCCAGACAAAGTGGTTAACGATCATGTTCGGAGCTATGTGGGGTGTTGGAGGCTTAACTTTTGGTCTCAGCCTGAGATATTTGGGAATTGGCCTGGGTCAGAGTGTGGCTCTTGGATTCACTGCAGCCTTTGGAACTCTGATACCTCCGATAGTAGCCGGCCAGAACCTATTTGCTACTACCTCGGGAATACTGACAGTTGTTGGTGTGGTGGTTTGTATAACAGGGATAGCCATTGTGGGATATGCCGGTTATCTGAAAGAGCAAAATCTGAGTGAGGAAGATCGTAAGAAAGCAGTTAAAGAATTTGCCCTGCGTAAAGGCCTTTTAATAGCGGTTTTTGCAGGTATCATGAGCGCATCTATGAATTTTGGTTATGAGGCAGGAGATCCCATGGCCGAAGTTGCCAGGCAACATGGAACCAACCCGCTTTATGCCAGTAATCCGGTGCTTGCCTTGATATTGGTAGGAGGCTTTGCCACCAATTTTATTTATTGCGTGTTTTTGAACATCAAAAATGGTACGGGCAAGGAATATTTCTCAGTTAAACCGGGAATTCTGTTTAGTAACATCCTTTTCACTTTTCTGGCTGGATTGCTGTGGTTTTTACAGTTTCATTTCTATGGAATGGGCAGGAGTCAATTGCCCCCGGAAATATCAGTTTTTGGATGGAGCATTCTTATGGCCCTGAACATCTCGTTTAGCAACATCTGGGGACTGTTTTTGAAGGAATGGAAAGGTACGGGAAGAAAAACCCTGACCATTTTGCTCATTGGTATAGCAATACTTATCTTCTCTGTATTTGTGGTTCAGTTTTAAAGTTTCTTTTAATTTTAAAAAGGGGCCAATTATATTTTTTAACTTTTGATCTGTTTTGTGGGACTTATAAAGTAATTAAAATGAGTAAAGTAGGATTATTCGCAATTGGTCTAGATGCATACTGGGATCAGTTTGAAGGCTTGTATGATAGGCTTAGGGGATATCAACAGTCAATTAAGGATAAGATAGAACAACTTGGAGGAGATGTAGTGGATGCCGGATTGATAGATACACCGGAGGAAGCTCGCAAGGCAGGGGATATGTTAAAAAGAAACAATGTTGAACTTGTTTTTCTTTATGTCTCTACTTACGCACTCTCTTCAACCGTTCTCCCGGTGGCTCAAAGAGTAAATGTTCCTGTAATAATTCTTAATTTACAACCAACTCCTGCCATAGATTATGATTCATTTAACAGTTTAGGCGATCAGGGAAAAATGACAGGCGAATGGCTTGCCAATTGTCAGGCTTGCGCAGTACCCGAAATAGCCAATGTTTTCAATCGTTCAGACATACAGTATGAATTTGTCACAGGTCATCTTGAAGATGAAACAGCCTGGAAAGAAATTAAGGGATGGATTGATGCTGCAAAAGTCGCTCATATAATGAAGTGGAATAATCTGGGAGTGCTAGGTCATTATTACAAAGGAATGCTGGATGTTTATACCGATTTAACCCGGCAATCAGCAGTATTCGGCACACATATGGAATTAGTTGAGATGTGTGAATTGAGAAAATTGCGGGATGAAACTACTACCGAAGAAGTAAAAGATAAAATTGAGGAATTCAATAAGCTGTTTGAAGTCTCTTCCGAGTGTGAAGCAGCCGAACTTGAGCGGGCTGCCCGTACCTCAATAGCATTGGATAAGCTCGTTGATACGCACAATTTGGGAGGCCTTGCTTATTATTATGAAGGAACACAGGGAAATGAATATGAAAATATAGTTACTTCCGTAATTGCAGGTAATACCTTGCTAACCGGAAAAAATGTGCCGGTTGCCGGAGAATGCGAGATAAAAAATGCGCAAGCCATGAAGATCATGGACTCTTTTGGAGCAGGCGGCTCATTTTCTGAGTTTTATTCAATGGACATGAATGATGACATTGTTATGCTGGGTCACGATGGACCGGCGCATCCCGGAATAGCAGAAGGAAATGTAAAACTTGTGCCTCTGCCCCTGTATCATGGTAAGCCAGGGAAAGGACTTTCTATACAAATGTCTGTTAAGCATGGCCCGGTCACTTTATTATCTGTGGTTCAAGGGAAAGATGGAGTTTTTCTCCTGACAGCCGAAGGAGAATCGGTACCTGGACCTGTTCTCCATATCGGAAATACAAACAGCCGCTATCGTTTTGATCTGGGTGCAAAAGAATTTGTTACTCAGTGGTCCAAACAGGGACCTGCTCATCATTGTGCAATTGGAACCGGCCATATAGCTCATAAAATAGAAAAACTCGGTTTGTTGTTCGATATTCCGGTTAAAAAATTGTAAACCGACACTTTTGCTATAATCTGAATCTTGAGATGTTAACACAGGGATGACGAATATATAATTCAATTAAAACATGAATAACATACGTAACTTTTTCTTTCTGATAATGGTTTTTTTTGTCATTCCGCTATTATGGACCGGATGTAAAGATCAATCACCAATACGAATAAATAAAATCAAGTGTAATAGCAAGGAATCTCCGGTTGGAGTAGGAACCAAAGGATTGTCATTTAGCTGGCAGATGACTTCTTCACAGCGCAACCAACGCCAATCTGCATGGCAGGTAGTGGTTGGGAAATCCCGGAAAGCTTTGGAAGAAGGGGAGTATTTGTGGGATTCCGGAAAAGAAAAGGGATCCCAAAATTTGCACGTTCCTTATGAAGGGCCTACATTGGAACCAGCTTCCAGTTATTATTGGAAAGTGAAGGTATGGGATAAGGAAGGAAATGCTTCTAAGTGGAGTTCTGTTGAAAGCTTCGTAACAGGCCTTTTTGAGAAAGAGGATTGGTTGGGAGCCCAATGGATAGCCTATGAAACGATTCCAGATTCTATGAAGATTGTACCGGGCGTTCACGGAAACGGCAGCAATTTAGGTGATAAGGGCAAACGCCGTCCGGTGTTACCCCGTTTTCGGAAGGAATTTCAGGTTGAAAAACCAATAAAGGAGGCGCTGCTTTTTATTACCGGCCTGGGACATTATGAAGCCAATCTCAACGGACTTAAGGTTGAAGACCGGTTTTTATCCCCAGGCTGGACAGACTACCAGGAAACGGTGCTTTATAACACGTATAACATAACCGATAAGCTGCAAACCGGTACCAATGCCATTGGTGTGACGGTTGGCAACGGCTTTTACAACGTAAACCGCGAACGATACAGAAAGTTGGTGATTGCCTATGGAATGCCCAAGATGCTTTGTCATCTCAGGTTGAAATATCGGGATGGGAGCATAAAAACAATAGTTTCTGGTCCTGAGTGGCAGACGGCACCTTCACCTATAAGTTATTCCAGCATTTATGGCGGAGAGGATTACGATGCCCGTAAGGAACAGCCAGGATGGGATAAATCCGGCTTTGACGAGGATGGCTGGAAGCCTGTCATTATCGCCGATGCTCCACAGGGAAAACTGCGTGCACAACAAAGCTATCCTGTAACCGTAGCCGATACTTTGAAGGTAAACCAGATAAAACAACCTGAAGCAGATACTTATGTCTATGATTTCGGGCAAAATGCCTCCGGTGTGGTCCGTATCCGGGTAAAGGGGAAGAAGGGACAGCAAATCCGATTGACACCTGCCGAGCTGCTTGATGAACAAGGCTTAGCCAACCAGGATGCTTCAGGCAAACCGCATTATTATACCTACACCCTGAAAGGAGACGGGGTAGAAACCTGGAACCCGAAATTCACTTATTATGGATTTCGATATGTACAAGTAGAAGGAGCAACACCGGATACTGTTTCCGGTAACGATCAACCCAAAATCTTAGATATGGATTTCCTTCATACACGGAATTCTGCTCCCAAGACAGGCCATTTTGAAACTTCTTATCAACTTTTTAACGATATCTATTCGCTGATTAACTGGGCCATCAGGAGCAATCTGCAGAGCGTGGTAACAGACTGTCCCCATCGTGAGAAATTAGGGTGGATGGAGCAAACACATCTGATGGGTGGCTCCATACATTACAACTATAATCTCTACCATCTATATAAAAAGCTGATTTATGACATGATGGATGCACAAACATCCGAAGGACTCGTTCCGGATATTGCACCTGAATATGTTGAATTTATTGATGGATTCCGGGATTCTCCTGAGTGGGGAAGTGCTTCCGTTATACTCCCTTGGTTTCTCTACAAGTGGTACGGCGATAAGGAAACGATGAAAAAGGCCTGGCCTATGATGAGTGGTTATGTAAATTACCTGAAGAGCAAAGCCGACGACCACATTCTTTCCCATGGACTGGGCGATTGGTATGACCTGGGGCCTGACTCTCCGGGTCCTGCTCAGTTAACTCCCAAAGCTCTCACAGCTACAGCAATCTATTACTATGATGTGAATTTGCTGAGTCGGATGGCCGAAATTATTGATAAACCCGAAGAACAAGCCAGGTATTCGGAATGGGCGGAACAGATCCGAAAGTCATTTCAGGATCGCTTTTTTGATGAAAAAAAGGATGTGTATTCTACAGGTAGCCAAACGGCCATGGCCATGCCTTTGGTCACCGGATTGGTGGAAGAGGACGACCGGCAGCATGTATTTTCAAATCTGACTGATTCCATCCATGCCAATAACAAAGCATTGACAGCCGGCGATGTTGGTTTTCATTTTCTGGTGAAGGCACTGCAGAATGGCGGAGCCGATCAACTGCTTTATGAAATGAATGCACGGGACGATGTTCCCGGCTATGGCTATCAGCTTAAAAAAGGAGCGACTGCTCTGACAGAATCCTGGGCTGCACTGGAAGAAGTATCCAATAATCACCTGATGCTGGGACATATTATGGAATGGTTCTATGGAGGATTATCAGGAATACGACAAACCAACGAATCTTTTGCCTACAACCACATTCTGATTGATCCGGCGGTAGGTAACATTGAAAGTACAAATGCCTGTTATGATTCGCCCAATGGCAGAATTGCCTCAGAATGGTCCGTATCCGAGGGGCAAATAACCATGAAAGTAACCATACCGGTCAATACAACCGCAACTGTTATCATTCCGTCAGGTCAAAAGGATCGGATTACTGAGTCAGGTACCCGGATTACGGATCATCCGGATATCATTGATGTAGGTGGTAATAAAAATGAAACTCGTTTGAAAATAGGTTCCGGAGAATATATATTTGATTATTTTCAGTAACCGGTGCTGATTTTTATTCCCCCGATCTCAACGGAGCTGTGAAATATCTAAATGAATTGGTGTAAATTAACTTTATTAAGCAGGCTTCAATTTTGTATCAAAGCACAATGTCTTAATGAATATAACAAAAAAAATAATGTAGTATGAATTCACGTGAAAGAGTGCAAAAAGCCATTAATCATCAAATTCCTGATAGAGTGCCAATAGATCTTGGTGGATTTCAAACCGGGATTCATAAAAAAGCCTATAAGGATCTTATTGATTATCTGGGATATGATGAGGAAATTAATATTATGGATCCGGTGCAGCAGCTTGCCCAGCCTTCTGAGGATGTATTAAAACGATTCAATGTTGATTTGCGGTATATCAATGCTCATGGCCCTGAAGGTTTTGACGCTTCCATTCAACAAAATTGGAGAAAAGGAAAACTCTGGCATGATCTGGAAGATGAATTCGGGGTTGTATGGTCTATGCCGGATGATCAGAACCTTTATATGGATCTTTCTCATCACCCTCTTGCTAATGCTACTATAGAAGATGTCAAGCATTATCCGTTCCCAAAAGGGGACGATCCAACCAGATTTACCGGTGTCAGAGAGGAAGTACTCAAACTTCGGAATGAGACAAATTATGCAATTTCTACCGGAACCATCGGTGTGATATACGAAACATGCTGGTATTTACGCGGACTTGAACAATGGTTTATGGATATGCTGACCAATGAAGCGTTTTGCAGTACTTTGCTTGATCACGTTTTGGAATTTTGGAAAGGATTTGTCAGTGAATTCATGAAAGCTGTTGGTGATAGCATTGATGTTGTGATGATCGGTGACGATATTGCAGGACAATACGGTGCCTTATTTTCTCCTGATTTTTACCGCCGTATAGTTAAACCTCGACAAAAAGAGCTTGTTCAGCATATTAAAACCTTAACCCCTGCCAAGGTCTGGTATCACACATGCGGTTCATGTGTTGAGTATATCCCCGATCTTATTGAAATTGGAGTTGATATTTTGAATCCGGTACAGACAAGTGCAAATAATATGGATCCCAAAGCTTTGAAAGAAAAATACGGAGATCAGATCGTGTTCTGGGGTGGGGGAATAGATTCCCAGCACATATTGCCATTTGCAGATCCCGATCAGGTGAGGGATGAAGTCAGAAAAAACCTTGAAATTTTTAAGCCCGGTGGCGGGTACGTATTTAATAATATACACAATATTCAGGCCGGTATATCACCTGAAAATGTTGTAGCTCTTTATGATGCTGCCTATGAATTTGGATACTATGAGTAATCCAGGCTATCATTTTGTCATGAAGGATGAAGTGATAAATCTGAAAAGAAGTTTAAAGTAATGTGATATTAATTTATTTCTGAAATAATATAAAAATTTTGTCTTATGGAACAATTACTGGAAAATATAGGCTATTGCATTGAATTCGGCAAAGTAGACCAGAAAACGCCTTATCCTCCGGATATGAAAGGTCAGGAAGGAGCGCACGAGCTCACTGAAAAGGCCTTGAAAGAAGGCATCAAGTCCAAGGAGATTCTGGAAAACGCCCTTATGCCGGCAATGTCAAGGGTAGGTGAAAAATTCAAGGTCAACAAAATCTTTGTGCCCCAGGTGTTGATGTCGGCCAAGGCCATGAATGCTTCCATGGCACACCTGAAGCCCTATTTTCAGTCGGGAGAAGTCACACAGAAAGGTACATTCATTATTGGAACCGTTGCCGGCGACCTGCATGACATCGGCAAGAATTTGGTCTCCATGATCGTTGAGGGCAGCGGCTGGAACGTGATCGATCTGGGCACAGACGTCAAGACTGACCAGTTCATGGAAAAGGTGAAGGAAAATCCCGGAGCCATCGTTGGAATGTCGGCCCTTTTGACCACCACCATGGCCAGTATGGAGAAAACCGTTAAAGAGATCAAGGAAGAGTCCCCTGATACGAAGGTCCTCATCGGCGGAGCACCGGTAACGGATAAGTTTCGCGGTGAGATCGGGGCAGACTATTATTCGCCTGATCCGGATGGGGCTGTGAAATACTTGAATCAACTGGTTTCCTGATGTATTCTATATTCTTTCACTTTTTTAATTGTATTTTTTATTTTTATAGGTTGTAAGCTAAAGAAAAATAATCGAAAATAAGGGAAGACTCCCGGAATGAAAAAATCATGCAGGTCATATCCGATTGCTTTCCTGTCATACAGGAACTCCTTGAGGAAAAGGAGTTAAGCTTTAGCAGAAAGAAACTTCTGAACCGCCTGTTCGATAATTTAACTTCAAACCAGAAACGGATAATACACCTTCGTTTCTATCAGCAGATGGAATACAATGAAATATGCGAAGTTTTGCAATTAAACTACCAGTCTGCAAAAACTTTAACCTACCGGGCTGTTAGCAGGATGCGATGGGTTCAGGAAGAGCTGGAGATGCGGTAAAATCATATTTTCAACCCATCTTCCGTATGGTTAACCTACCTGAAATAACACATCCCTAGCTGTGAAGGAAAAACAGAGTTTGATGTTATGGTAGAGTTATTTGTGAATAATTCGGTTATTAAGATATTTATAGTTTCGCGGTGATAACTGAACGGGGAAAAATAAATACCTTTATCCGGCGATTATAATTAACATATGAGGATCGTTGTATGCACAGTAGATTTTTTAAACTAACACTCATCATATTCCTGACGACTTCCCTGAGTGCTTGTAATTCAAACGGCAGGGTAAAAACGAATGACGAGGTTTCCTCGTCCATCGACTCCACCTTTGTCAATCCTGTTTGGGATGGGGCAGATCCCTGGATGGTAAAGAAGGATAGCTTTTATTACTATTGCTATACGGAAAACAATGCCATCAAGGTGTCAAAATCCCGGGTCATGACCGAAAGAAGCAATATCAAAACAGTTTGGGAAGCTCCTGAAACAGGCTGGAACAAGAATCATATCTGGGCCCCCGAACTGCATTATGTTAACGGCAGATGGTATATTTACTATGCAGCCGGCCGGGCAGGGCCGCCATTCATTCATCAGCGATCCGGAGTATTAAGATCAGCCGGAGATGATGCTCAGGGACCCAATGAGGAAACCGGAATGCTTTATACGAGCGATCATCCCGAAAATAAAACGGCAGTGTGGGCCATTGATGTGACCCTTCTTCATCATAAGGAGCAGCTATATGCCATCTGGTCCGGGTGGAAGGAAAATGCCCAGACTGATGAAACACCACAGCATCTCTATATAGCCCCCATGAGCGACCCCCATACATTGTCCGGGCCACGCGTTAGGATCTCTTCCCCGGTGAAGGACTGGGAAACAGGAGGTCCGTTGGATCTGAACGAAGGCCCACAGGTTTTGAAGACAGACACCAGCGTTTTTATAATTTACTCTTGTCGTGAATCCTGGCTGAAAGAATACCGGCTGGGTCAGCTAAGGCTGAAATCATACGATGCTGACCCGCTAAACCCCGAAAACTGGATAAAAAGTGGTCCTGTTTTCCAGGGAACCGAACAGGTTTATGGTACAGGTCATGCCTGTTTTGTGAGATCACCCGACGGAAAGGAAGACTGGATCATATACCATTCAAAGAAAACCACAGAACCCGGATGGAACAGGGATATACGGATGCAGCAGTTTTACCGGAATAAAGATGGATCCCCGGATTTTGGTACACCAGTTCCTGCGGGAGTGCCATTGAAAAGGCCATCGGGTGAAGTGGCCATTGAAAGGAAATTGCTCCAATGAACGAATGTTCCTATCAAGTTGCAAACTTAAAGGAGCTGCTAAATAGTTGTAAATACTCAGAAACAAATGACAAGTTAACTTAGTTTAGTCTTTGAGTGTACTTTTTTCTTCTTTGTGGTTCAGTTATTAATATTTAACCACAAACTAACCAAAGGAATTTCTAAAGAAACACCAGGATTTTATTATATATTTGACAAACCTTAACGATTATGCAAAAAATTAGCCTTCTGTTCATTGTCATTTTAGGTTTCCTTTTCCTGAACTCATGTCAGGAACAACAAAAGGAAAACGCTTATCCAATTCAGCCCGTTCCGTTCACTTCGGTGGAGTTAACCGACGACTTCTGGGCGCCAAAAATCAAAAGGAATCATAACGCCACCATTCCGATTGCCCTTGAAAAATCCAAAGAAACCGGGAGGATAAGGAATTTCAAGATTGCCGGTGGTCTGGAAGAGGGATCTTTCTGCACCCGTTATCCTTTTGATGATTCGGATGTTTTCAAGATTATCGAGGGTGCCAGCTATTCGCTTCAGATGTTTCCTGATCCCGAACTGGAGGCTTATCTGGACACACTGATCCATTATATTGATCTGGCGCAGGAGGAAGACGGATACATCTACACCAACCGCACCATCATGGGAGATAGTGCCCACGAATGGGCCGGTGATGAAAGATGGGAGAAAACCCACGATCTCAGTCATGAGCTCTATAACCTCGGACATATGTACGAGGGCGCCGTGGCGCATTACCGGGCTACAGGCAAGCGGAACTTCCTGGATATTGCCCTTAAATCGGCCAACCTGGTTGACAGCGTTTTTGGTTACAACAAGCTGGAAACCTACCCGGGCCATCAGGAGATTGAAATTGGCCTTGTCAAGCTTTACCGGGTTACGGGCAACAAAGACTACCTTGATCTGGCCAAATTCTTCCTGGATGTAAGGGGCCCTGACGGACCCAATTACTGCCAGGCCCATAAAAAGGTCACCAACCAGAGCAAAGCGGTTGGCCATTCGGTGCGTGCCGCGTATATGTATACTGGTATGGCGGATGTGGCTGCTCTCACAAATGACCCGGGATACGTGAAAGCCATCAACAGGATATGGAAGGATATCGTGCATAAAAAGTTTTACGTAACAGGTGGAATTGGTGCTTCAGGAGGCAATGAAGGATTCGGCGATCCTTATGTATTACCCAACATGTCGGCCTATTGTGAAACCTGTGCTTCCATTGCCAATGTATTCTGGAATCACCGCATGTTTATGCATGAAGGAGAGGTTAAATATTACGATGTGCTTGAAAGAACCCTTTATAATGCCTTGCTTTCGGGGGTTTCCCTTTCGGGCGATCATTTTTTCTATCCCAACCCGCTGGCTTCGGATGGTCAGCACGAACGGCAGGAATGGTTCGGCTGTGCCTGTTGCCCATCGAACCTTACCCGTTTTCTGCCTTCCGTACCGGGGTATATGTACTCCAAAACCGAAGATCAGATCATGATCAACCTCTATGCCGACAATACGGCAGATATCAAGCTGAAAAACCAAAACATCACACTAAAGCAAAAAACCGATTATCCCTGGAAGGGTGAAGTGGAACTCACGGTGAGTCCGGAAGAAGAGCAGCAGTTTGGTCTGATGCTCAGGGTACCCGGCTGGGCAAGAGACGATGCAGTTCCTGGTGATCTGTATCATTTTAAAGATAGTCAATCAGATGAGATCCGGGTATCTGTCAATGGAGAGCAATCAGACCAACCCATAGAAGATGGCTATATCAGGTTGAGTCGGGAATGGAGCCCGGGAGATCAGGTAACCCTGGAACTGCCGATGGGAATAAGGATATTGGAGGCCAACGAAAAGGTAAAAGCCGACAGCGGTAAGGTGGCCATTCAGCGTGGCCCGATAGTATACGCTGCCGAATGGGCTGATAATCCAGGGGAAGAAGTGTTAAACCTGGTATTTGATGAGAACAGCAAGCTTGATGCTGAATTCAAACCGGATATGCTTAACGGTATTCCTGTTATAAAAGGAAAGGCAGCACAAACAAAGAAAACGCTTGACGGAGAAGTTGAAGTATCAGATAAGCAGGAATTGACATTGATCCCCTATCATGTATGGGCCAACCGAGGACCCGGTGAAATGAGGGTTTGGCTTCCGGTTGAAAAAGAAGCCGCTATTCCCTCACCTGCTCCAACCATTGCAGCGAAAAGCGAAATCTCCGCGTCAACGG
>CAYNPZ010000062.1:0-16903 GCA_964399175.1 uncultured Bacteroidales bacterium
TCTCTCGACGGACAGTGAATTGTACAGATACCTTGAAAGTATGGAATAATCGATCTTAATGATATCTTCCATAAAAAGCCTCCAAATCAAATGTTTGGGGGGTTTTTTATTTCATTTTTTAAAAAAAAATTGATCTTATAGATCATCCCCATACCAACACAAATCAAATACTTCACGTCTTTTTAATGATATAGCTGTTATCCGATAACTAAACTATTCTGTAAGCTGTAGATAAATTAAGGTTACATTTTTAAGAAGAGAACGTAACCTCTGGCTTATGTTTTAAGTAAAAAGCAACAAGTTCTACTTTAAAAATTGAAAGGGATAATGTGCTTTAACAACAAACCGGATTGAAATCTTTGTAACATAATTTAAAAATAACAATAAAAATACTAATCGTATGATGAAAAACATTCAGACTCACAGCAATCGAAGGAAGATCATTCCTTTACTCGTATTGTTCGCATTCATATTAGCGGGTAACCCGCTAAACGCCCAGGATGAGGATTCGGATTCCGAAGCATCGGGTCCAGAAATCAACTTCGGCGGCAAGTTCGGAACAACGCTTAGCCAGTTCACGGATCAGCAGCCTTACACCAACAATGCACAGGGATATACGGGAGGTGCATTCCTTCGGTATAACTTCAGCCAGCTTTTCGCCCTGCAGTTGGAAGCCAACTATTCCCAGCAGGGAGGAAGGATTACCAATTTTGATGTACCCGACTATTACGGACTTGAGGGATCCTGGTATGATATAAAGGTAGAAAATCAATACCTGAGGATGCATAATGTTGAAGTACCGCTTCTGGCTCAATTTTCCATAGATCTTGAAGGCAACAGGCTAAAACTGAATCTCGGGCCTACCTTTTCATACAATATCCACAGTGGAATTCTCTCAGAAGGAACTGTAATTAGCGGTAAAGAATTTCACACCTATACGGGAGAAGAAAATGTCTCTTCAAAAATCAACAGTTACGAATATGCCGGAATCGGGGGGGTTGGCTTTGAGTTTGATGTTTCAGACGACATGTTTCTCACCATTGACGCACGTTATAAATATGGAATCAATCCGGTTTATGAAGGATACAGTTATATCCGAATTCCACAGATACAAGGCGATCTGAAGAATCATTCCATGTATTTTACCCTGGGTCTGGGATTTTAGATCAGCATCATTTTATAACAACATATACCTGACTTTAATATGATAAATCAAAATTACAGTTTTATGAAAAAAATTATCAAATTTCAAAATTTTAGAATTATGAGACACATTATCAAATTTATGCTATTCTCCGCGCTCGGAGCAATGATCTTCGTCTCGTGCGAAGAGGACAAATTCACGGAAAAAGATGCTATGGATGCGCTCCAGCACATTGATGTGGCCCTGACGGTTCAGGATGGTTCCTCAATGGGTTCCACAGTGGAAGGGGCTACAGTCAAGCTGGTAACCGATTCCACGTCTTCCGGTTCCGGTACAGAAAAAACAACCGACGGCTCCGGCAGTGTTGTTTTCAGTGATGTAAAGGTCGGAGGATCAATGAATGTGTATGTCAACAAAGATAATTACACAAAAGCCTTATTTACGATCTCCACATCAAGTGATTCGTACAGAACAAGCCAGATTTCAAAAACGCTGACCATTTATTCCCTTTCCGGTGACAATATGGCTACAGTAAAGGGCCAGCTGACGCTGCAAAGCGATTTCACCAACCGGAAAGTGGAAAAATTGGCAGGCAAACAGATACGTGTGATAAACAACGATCTGGAAGGAAACAATGAGAGATCATTTATAGGCACTACGGACTCTGAAGGAAAATACTCCGTTCAGGTACCGGTTAATGGCACAGGTGATGATGATCTTGAGGTAAAGTTTCCCAACCAGATTGATACCACCCAGACGCTGGCTGTGGACAGTGCCAAAGAGGTTGTATCCAAACCGGCTGTATATTATGCAGATAATTATCAACCTTCAAACATACCTTTCGTGCCCAGTGCCACAGTAAGCGTTGATGCCCCGGAAACTGTAGAGGGAACGGGCTCAGGATTTGACCTCGGCAGTGAACCCGTAGCCGTAGATTTCTCTTATGCTTCGAATGAAATAGGGACAATCAATCGCAGCGGAAGTGGATATCATGTGGCAAATGGTACTTCTTATGGTGATACCACACTTTTCATATCAGAAGGCATCCATGGCGATAGTACAAAAATTAATGTAAAAGTTAATAAAGTATCCAATAGCTCCGATTCCTCATCCATTGAAAGTATCAATGTCAATGTTGACAATGGAAAATATAAGTCCAAACCGTTCACAGCTTCCGATGTGGAAGACCTCGTATCGAATCTGGGTGGTTCGGGTCTGAATGTCGAACTGGTCCGCTGGGAAAATCCCTATAAAATTTATGTAGAAAGCTATGGATCAGATTATAAAGACTATCCCGAAATTGATATTAAGTCCTGGCGTTATGATGGTGATGAAATTGTTCAGGGATTTTATCCTAATTTCAACATGTCCAATTTATTAGAGATAATTGATGGAAAAATTTATCCTTCCGAAAGTTCTTATAATGGCGAAATGAATGATACCCTAGAAGTAGTTGGTGGTTTCACCCAAGCTTTTGAGTTTACCATAACAACAAAAGAAGTTATAGGTGAACAAGCAGTAGTAGAAGTTCCATACTCTGATATCAATTCTAGTGATAGCACGATCACCAGTTATTCTATAGATGTTGATGGCTCACACTACGATCCGGCCAATCCTCCGGAAATTACGGTCAACTCCAGAGCCGGTTACGGATCAGGAGCAGATTTCATCGCAGAAGTTAATGCTGGTGGAGCGTTAGATAATATAGAAATCAATGACGAAGGAGAAGGTTATGTGCGCAATGTGAATGATTATGTGAATAGTGGCATTCAGAATATTTTCACCTGGCACGATCCGAACCAACCTGGAAGAGGCCAAGGGTTTACTATACAGGGTGATACTTATATCCAAGGTGTCGGTGCCGGCGACGAGTATACCACGAACATTTACTATGGCACAGGTAAGCGCAAGGAATAGTCAATAAAACATCATACGGATAAAAAAACCGTTCCCTTTCCCGGGAACGGTTTTTTTATGCTTTCGACTCTAAGCTAACTTAGGCGATTCCCCTTTTTACTCAGATAGCTTATCCCCAGTCTTATTTTACCATAGTCAATCTTTTCTTCCAGATACTCAAAGTATGGCCTGAGCTCTTTTCTGAAGCCCAATTCATCAACCGCTGCCTGTATCTTTTTAAGTTCCTCTTCTTCCATAAAATTTTGTATATGCACATCATAGCCGTCAGACAGAAGTTTGGCAAGGTGGGAATAGACGGTAGTGATTTGAATATTACGGATCTTTGCTATTTCTTCGGTCTCCATTCCCTGATTAATTAAAGCCCAGGTAATTCTATGGGTATCCATAAGCTTACCGGCTGCCGGGAAATGGGTCAGGGCTTTCAGGAAAACAGCAGCGTATTTTTTTGCCTTGTACTCTCCTACTCCATCAACACCCAGGAATTCCTCATAAGTAGCAGGTATGGACTCAGTTAATTCCTGGAGTGTATGATCGCTGAAGACAGTGAAGGCAGGTTTCCCTTGCTCATCGGCCAGTTCCTTTCTGAGTTTCCGCAGCTTTTCAAAAAGCTCATTTTTGGCTTGTTCTTTTTTGGTGAGCTTTCGCGGAGTTTCCATCCTTCTTTCTTGCCGTTCCCTGATCACCTCAGGCGAAACAAGTCTCACACGTTTGTCGTTAAACAAAATTTCTCTGCTTTCGGAAGTCAGCTTCAAGGTATAATGATCCTTATAGTCAAGCTCAATGATTCCCTGTTGCAGCATCTGCTGGATATACATCTGCCAGGCAAAAGCGGTCACGTCCCTCCCCCGTCCAAAGGTTTTAATTCGGTCAAATCCATGCTTTCTTACATTTTCTGAGCGTACCCCTTTTAGCACATCAACCAGCGTAGAAATTCCGGCTTCTTGTTTCATGCGGGTGATTGCAGACAAAGCCATCTGAGCCTGAACGGTACCATTAAAATAGCGCGGCGGGTTGTGGCATACATCACAATTGCCGCAATCTTTCTCAGGAATTTCACTGAAATAGCTCAACAGAATTTTCCTCCGGCAAACCTGCCCTTCGGCATATTCCTGCATTCTCTTAAGCTTGGCCAGCTGTATCTCTCTGTATTGATCATCTTCAATCTGCTGAATGAAGCCTATCTGGGTTTGAACATCACGGTAACTGTAAAAAAGGATGGTCTCGGCAGGTTTCCCGTCTCGCCCTGCCCGTCCAATCTCCTGGTAATAGCTCTCCAGGTTACCAGGCATATTGTAATGAATGACAAACCGGATGTCGGGCTTGTCAATGCCCATGCCGAATGCAATGGTAGCACAAATAATATCCGTTTGCCCCTGCAAAAATTCTTCCTGGGTCCGACTGCGCTCTTTTGATTCCAAACCGGCATGGTAACATTTGGCTTTCTTGCCGACACCCTGCAGGCGTTCAGCCAGGTTCTCCGTCGCAGCCCGGCTGCTGCAGTAAATAATGCCAGCCTCACCGGGATGGCTGTTTACTATCTTCAATATCTGCTGCCATTTTTTCTGTCCCGGCAATACGGTCAGTGAAAGGTTGGGCCGGTCAAACGATGAAATGAAATATTCCGGATCCTTCAGGTGGAGCAGCTCACCAATGTCAGACCTTACAGCTTTATCAGCCGTGGCAGTTAACGCCATTGTAGGTACATCGGGAAACAGATCCTTCAATCCCGAGAGTTTTTTATATTCTGGTCTGAAATGATGCCCCCAACTACTGACACAATGGGCTTCATCTATGGCAATCAGATTTATGTTGAGCTTCTTTAAAAAATCGGTGAACTTACCGGTAAATATACGCTCGGGAGCCACATAAAGCAGTTTGATGTTGCCCTTCTGTAGCTGACTGGCTACTTGTCTGGTTTCTTCATAAGTCAGGCTCGAATTCAGATAGGAGGCAGCAATGCCATTTGACTGGAGCCTTTCTACCTGGTCTTTCATAAGGGCGATAAGGGGAGAAATTACAAGGGTTAACCCACCGTTCATCAAGGCCGGGATCTGATAGCAGATTGACTTTCCGCCGCCTGTAGGCATCAATACTACAGCATCTTTTCCTTCCAGCACATTTTGAATGATTTCTTTCTGCAAAGGCCAAAATGATCGATAGCCAAAATGCTTTTGGAGCACTTCCTCCATCCTGCCGGGCCTTTGATTGATTGAATCCACTGCTGAAAAAATGTTTACTTAAATGGCGGAAAAGATACAAAAATAAACGATTCATTCCCCAGATAAAAAAGAAATGTCAGTAGATCTTTTGTAGTAGCAGAATATTTTTACCGGAGGCCATGGCTCATTGTCCAGAAACTATTGAAGCGGTATTTATTATTCTTATTCACTCTTTCATAAATTTGTAGTAACAGAAAAAACATTGTATGCAATATAAAAACATCCGCAACCGGGATTTTGAGAAGGAGTTTCAGTTCAACACCTCACGAAGCGGGGGTCCGGGAGGGCAACATGCCAATAAAACCGAAACACAGGTGGAACTGCGTTTCAATATACCGGAATCACAAGTTCTGAGCGATGAGGAAAAGCACAGGCTGTTGAAAAAGCTTTCCAGCAAGGTCACTAAAGAAGGTGAAGTGATCGTTACAGCAGAATCGAAACGTTCTCAAGTGCAAAACAAAGAGGAAGCCATGGAAAAATTCTATTCCATGGTGGAAAAAGCCCTTAAAAAGCCTAAAAAGCGAATACCCACCAAGCCTTCAAGGGCAGCAAAAAAGAAACGGCTGGAGGAAAAGAAAAAACACTCCGAAAAGAAGGCAAAGAGAAAGCCGCCGGAAATTAAGTAAACGGTACTTTACCACTGAAAGTGCAGCAAAGAAAAAGGGAAGACGGGAAGATGTGAAGACGAGAAGATGAGAAGATGAGAACGGGGGGAGATGAGAACAGAGGAAAAAAATTAAACCGGACAAAATCTTAAATTCTAAATTCTAAACACTAAAACTGTAAGGGTGCATTCCCAATTTTTTCCAGGTAGCCTTTTTGTTTTATTCCTTTGGATTTTGAGTTAAATTTTTAATAAATATCCCCGGCATCATTTTGTAATTTTTTCAAAGATTTGTATTGTTGTGCCAATTTCAGGAGAGTGGAACAATCGCCTAAAATGCTCAATGGCAAAAGTAACCATCAAATCCTTAATATATGAGCAATGATGCAGCAGTAATTTTCGATATGGACGGGGTACTGGTAGACAACAAACACATCCATCGAAAAGCATGGGTGGAATTTTGCCGTAAATACAATCAAACAATAAAAGAAGAAGATTTTGACAACATTGGATTTGGTAAAACCAACAGAGAATACCTCTCCTTATTTTTTAACCGGGAAGTATCGGAAAATGAAGCAATAAAACTGGGAGAAGAAAAGGAAAGGATCTATCGCCAGCTCATAGAAGATGAAATTGAACCCGTAAAGGGCCTTATCCCTCTATTGAGGAAAATAAAAAATGAATACGGGTTTAAAACGGCGGTTGCCAGTTCAGCACCGCGCAACAATATAGATTTTGTTCTGGAAAAACTAAGAATTACCGGTTATTTTGATGTACTTGTTGATGAATCGATGGTGCATGAAGGGAAGCCCAATCCGGATATATATGTTAAAACCGCTCAATTGCTGGAGGTTATGCCGGAACACGCGCTCGTGTTTGAAGATTCGTTATTTGGAGTGGAAGCTGCCTTGCGTGCCGGAATGATCGTTGTTGCCTTAACCACGAGCCATAATAAAAAAGAACTTTCCGAATTCTCAGTAAGAAAAGTCATCAAAGATTTTACAGAAATCAGTCAGGAAGAAATCAAAGAGATACTGACGGAACAATAGTGGCATTAAAATAATCTGGGTTAAAGAATGAATCTCCCTTTGCGGAACAACCCTGAGGCATTAAAAAAATTCCTTCCTGAAAAAGGCAGCCACCCGCATTCAGGAAGGAATTTAAATTTTAACCCTTAATACAAATCATATTTCAATTAAAAAGCATAACAAAAATCTTTTTGTCAATTACTATTCTATTACGCGCTCTGCAAGACTCGTCAGATCCGTGCTGTAGGTCAGATTGTATTCGCTCAGGTTTGATTTTTTTAACTCAAAAGCAATTTCCTGGTTTTTAACAATCAGATTAATGGCCGAGCCCTGCTCCAACAACCCACCTTTCTCGGTAACGATGAGCGTTCCTTTTTTCCCCACCTTCTTGAGAGCAGCCTGCAGTTTCTTGCTTTGCCAGTGACCCACAAAAAGGATATGACAGTCTTCATTGATCTGACTCACCTCTGTTGGATTGTTTACTACAAAATTCTGGGCTCCCCTTTGCTTTTGTTCCAGCATCTTTTTCAGACCGTCATATACTGACTTGTGACCCAATACATCGATGATGAAATCACCCTCCTTATATTCATTCGGCCATTCAATATACTTGGTGAAATTATATAGATAAAGGGTTATGTATTTCTCCTCCTGCGCATCCACCTTTAGCACAGCCAGCGAAAACAAAAACAACAGAATGATTTTATAATTATATACTTTATCCATAATCAATGCTCTATGGCGAATTTGATTGTTTTTACCGAATGGTTGTTCAAATGATCATAAGCATGAATTTCTATTGAATAGTTTCCGGGATCAAATTGTTTGATCGGAACCTGGCTCCGCAGTTTCCCTCCGTTAATTTTATAGTTGATATTATCAGTACCGCATGCTTTATCCGTGGCTCCAATATAAAGCTTTGAATTGGAAGGATAAATCCTATATTTTTCACCCCTGATAACCTTCGTACCTATGGATTCTACACTGAAGTGGGGATAAATCTCAGGAGCCTCATTGTCTACATAAACATTCAATTTATGGGTTGTTTCCTCATTATTGACCCTATCCACTGCATGGAAATTAAAATCGTGGAATCCGGGTTTTGTAATCTTCACAGGTCCGCTATAAGCTTTTTCGTCTTTATTATTTATACTATAAAGAACATTTTTCAATCCGGATTCTGCATCCTCACCGTTCATAGTAAATTTCGTATCCGGTGTTACGAATAGGGTATCCCTGTTTTCGAAGTGACGTCCTTCATAGCTGACAGAAGATTCCGGAAGCCCAGCATCATTATAGATGGCTTTGGTCTTTCTATTCGATTGATTTCCAACCTTATCCGAAGCAGCATAATTTAAGTAACCCATACCATCCATCTGAAACTGGAAAGGTTCCTCATATTTATTGTCCAGATCTGAATTATTGATGCTGTAAGAAATTTTCTTAATACCGGATTTGGTGTCTTCAGCTGTCAGTTTTATTCGACTGCGACTGGAAATAAACAGCTGTTCCTCACCATTGTGTTTATCACCAACAATCTCCAAATTAACTTCAGGAGCTTCCTTATCAATGTAATAGGAGAAATTTCCATCGCCTCCGTTATCACCTCCGTTGTCGGAACCTGAAGAAGCCTGGTTTACGGAAGATGTTAATGACTGAAGTTCTTCCTTATTGTTTACAAAGTCAATGGCATAAAATACCAGCTTATTCTCTTCCTTCTCGAATTTGCTTACCGGAATCGGGCCTGTATAAGTTTTCTCTTCTCCCTCGTTGATCGAATACCGGATCTCTTTTACACCAGAAAGACTGTCCTCACTCTCCAGTTTAATCTTAACATCCTGTCCAAGAATGTTATCCTTGGTATTGCCCTCGATCGAATACCGGGTTTCAGGGGCACTCTTATCCAGATAGAAATCTAATGAATCGGGTGATTCCACGTTTCTGACATGATCAATGGCATAATACTTCAATTCATAATGCTTCTCTTCATTGAATTCAATGGGAGCCTCATAAGGCTGATAAGATTTACCATTCCATGAATAATAAATCTCTTCGGTACCTGAAAGTTCATCTTTTGCCGATAAATCAACCTGAATTTCCTTTCCGTAATACCTTTCTCCTTCTTTCATGTATGCCTGAGCATTCGATACGTCCAGTTTTGTCTCGGGTGCCTTGCTGTCGGCATAGACTTCAAAAACGATATCCTGCTGGGGATATACCGGTTGTTTGGTTGAAGTATCTACCGCCCATGGTGACCGGACGGAATTCCACCCTTCCGTATCAAAATACATGGGATTGGAATACTCAGAACTTTCTTCACTCTTCAAAAGATAAGATTCTGCATCTTCATCCGGTGAGGTAGCAATTCGAAGATAAACGGGCATACTCTTCTGAATATACAACTTGCCCTCGGGCGATGCGTATATCCGCCTTTGATGATCGAGGGGCTCCTGTCCTTTTACTATACCTGATAGCAAAAAGATAAAAACTAATAAAAAACCGTATCCAATTCTTTTCATTTTCATCTTCATCTTTTTTAATTTTTAAATTTTATTTTTCTTAATTTTTTAACCGATTGTACTGATTCCATCCTTAAGATGTTAATATTTTTTGATTAAGCTAATAATTTACTTGATCAGGACGGAATTTTCATTTAAAATTTCAAAATTTTCCGAATACTATTTGTCAATAAGATTTTTTTTATACATTTGCAAAAAGAAAATTGTTACAAATGACCGAACAACATAAATACTGGTGGTGGCCCGAAAAATTCACAAAACTTTTGTGAGGAAAGCGGGCTGTTTAAAATATTAAAGGCTCACCGTACTCACGGTGAGCCTTTTTGTTTATAAAAAACAAAGATTGAATAAAGAAAAACACAGAAAAATGAGAACAATAAATTCAAATAACTGGTGGTGGCCTTTCTTCTGCACGAATGAACCGTGAGAAAGAAGGCCTGTGGTATGTAAAATCCAAAAGCCCATCGCTCTCGCGGTGGGCTTTTTTCACTGATAGAATGTACAGGAAAAACAGATCGTCAGGCCATGTAAAAAATTATAAATCAACCAATAAAATGAAATCAGTTCAATTTTCTAAAGCAGATCAAAAATTTGAAATATCATGAAAACAATCAGGACCCTTACACGCACATTGCTTGCTGACATGATCACACCGGTGGGAATTTATTTAAAGCTCCGGGACGAATACCCCAATTCGATATTATTGGAAAGCTCGGATTTTCATCACCTGGAGAATTGTTATTCCTATATTTGTCTGGAGCCCAGAGCGGACTTTATGGTACAGGATCAAAGGATCACACATCGCATCGGAAATGGGGCTCCCGAGACAAAAGAAATTCAGAAACCTGAAGATGTAATGGAATCGCTGGATTCATTCATCCAGTCGTTTGATTTCACGGAACAGGGAAAAAATCTGAATGGATTTTTCGGCTACATCGGGTTTGAAGCAGTTCAATATTTTGATAAACTTTCCTTCAGCCAGGAAAAACCCCCGCCAGCTCTTCCCCTGATCCGTTATCACCTGTACAAGTATATCATTGCCATCAACCATTTCAAGGATCAGTTGACCATCATCGAAAATCTTTTTCCGGAGGAAGAAAGTGCCATCGATCAGCTGGCCTTCCTAATCAAAACCAAGCCTATTCCTCACTATCCGTTTAAAACAGATTCGGACGAAACGGCTAATGTTTCCGGCGACGATTATAAAGAAATGGTTTCCAAAGCCAAGCATCACTGCCAGCGTGGCGATGTATACCAGATGGTCTTATCCCGGCGGTTTTCCAGAGCATTTAAAGGAGACGAATTCAATGTTTACAGGAGATTGCGTTCCATAAACCCCTCCCCTTATCTCTTTTATTTTGATTACGGCGACTACAAGATCTTTGGTTCTTCTCCCGAGATGCAGCTTAAAACCGACGGAGAAAAGGCAACCATCAATCCCATTGCAGGCACTTTTAAAAGAACCGGTGATGATGCAAGGGATGAAAAGCTGGCGGCAGACCTTCTAAAAGATGAAAAAGAAAATGCCGAACACGTGATGCTTGTTGATCTGGCACGGAACGACCTGAGCAAAAACGCCCGCAATGTTAAGGTGTCCAAAATGAAAGAGATTCAGTTTTACTCCCATGTCATTCATATAGTTTCCAATGTTGAGGGACAGATGAATGACGGAGGATCTGCACTGGAAATTCTTGGAGATACCTTCCCTGCCGGGACTTTGAGCGGCGCACCTAAAAATAAGGCCCTCCGTTTAATCGACCGGTACGAGCCTACTCCCAGAGATTTTTACGGAGGATGTATAGGATACATCGGCATAAACGGCGAAACGAATCATGCCATTACCATACGCTCTTTCCTCAGTAAAAAAAATACATTACACTACCAGGCCGGAGCTGGGATCATTAACGAATCAAAGGAAGAAAACGAACTTGCAGAAGTAAACAATAAACTGGAGCCTTTACGAAAGGCCATCCAGGCAGCAACCAATAACATTTAAAAACCGAACCTTATGAAAATACTGGTAATAGACAACTACGATTCATTCACCTATAACCTGGTGCACATTATAAAGCATGCAACAGACTACCAGGTTGATGTGGTACGAAACGACGAAATCACACCGGAGGAAGTACAGCCCTATGACCTGATATTGCTTTCTCCCGGTCCGGGAATACCCGACGAGGCTGGAATCATGAAAAAGCTCATAGAAATGTACGGCCCAACCAAAAGCATACTGGGAATTTGCCTGGGTATGCAGGGTATAGCCGAAGTATACGGAGCCAGGCTGTATAATCTCAGTAAAGTGTATCATGGCATCGAGTCCAACATCAGGATTCACGAGGTAAACGAAACGCTTTTCAATCATTTGCCTGTTGAAATCAAAGGAGGCAGGTATCATTCCTGGGCGGTAGATGCAGATTCTCTTCCGGATGAACTGGAAGTTACTGCCACTGATGATGCAGGCATTATCATGGCGCTCCGGCACAAAAAGTATGATGTAAAGGGCGTGCAGTTTCACCCCGAATCGGTAATGACCCCGCACGGGATCAACATCATGCTAAACTGGTTCAATCCCAATGGTGAGAAACTCTCTTTGCCCCGTTCGGATAATCAGTCATACAACATTCATGATACGGAACACGGTTATCTTTTTGTTAAACCCCAATCGGACAGATTATGAAAAGCGTACTTGAAAATTTATATCAACAAAGATACCTCAGTGAAAAAGAGGCCCACAACATCCTGGTCGAGTTTGCCCGCGGCAGCTACAACCATTCCCAGATGGCCTCCTTCCTTACGGTATTTCGAATGCGGAACATCACTGTAGAAGAACTAAAAGGATTTCGTGATGCCATGCTGGAGCTTTGCATATCCATTGACCTGGATGATTTCAACACAATTGATTTATGTGGAACAGGCGGCGATGCCAAGAATACGTTCAACATTTCTACACTGGCTTCTTTCATAACTGCCGGTGCAGGGGCTCATGTAATCAAACACGGCAATTACAGCGTTTCATCCTCCTGCGGATCATCCAATGTACTGGAATATTTCGGATATCAATTCTCCAATGATCAGGAAAAACTTAGAAAAGAACTGGACCGAACCGGATTCTGCTTCATGCATGCGCCGTTGTTTCATCCGGCAATGAAGAATATCGCCCCTGTTCGAAAAGACCTGGGCGTGCAAACATTTTTTAATATGCTGGGGCCTCTCGTTAATCCGGCAAACCCCAAAAATCAGCTCATTGGTGTTTTTAGTCCCGAAGTAGGCCGGTTGTTCAACTATTTTTATCAGGAACTGGATAAAAACTATACCATCGTGCACAGCCTGGACGGATACGACGAAATATCCCTGACCGGGCCGACCAAGGTGGAATCATTGAATGGAAGCCAGCTTCTGATACCTGAAATTTTTGGTTTTGAAAGAATTGATCCGGAGGCGATTGAGGGCGGCCACGATGTTGAATCTTCTGCGAAAATATTTTACGACATCCTACAAGGTGAAGGAACCAGGGCTCAGAACAACGTTGTAATTGCCAATGCGGCAGTTGCACTGAATACACTGTCGCCGGAAAAAAGTTTGGAGCAATGTATTGAACAGGCAGAGGATTCCCTTTATAACAAAAAGGCCATGGAAGTGTTAAACCGTTTAATGGACATGCAGCAATGAACAGCAATGACATTCTGGAAAAGATATTTACCTTCAAATCAAAGGAGATAGAAGAACGTAAGGCGCATTATCCCGCCAGAATGCTGGAGAAAAAATCGGGCTTCTCATCAGATACCATATCCCTGGGAGGGTCTGTTCAGAGAGCAGACAATACAGGAATTATTGCAGAATTTAAAACCCATTCTCCTTCCATGGGAATGATCAATGAACTGGCAGATGTGAAAACGGTTACACAGGGTTACCTGAACGCAGGCGTTTCGGCATTATCCATACTTACGGACACTCATTTTTTCGGCGGTTCCTTTGAAAAACTCGATATGGCCAGAAAAGTTAACAATTGCCCCATACTGCAGAAGGATTTTATTCTGGATGAATACCAGATCATCGAAGCCAAAGCATACGGAGCAGATGCCATTCTTCTGATCGCGGCCATGCTGTCAAAGGAAAAGATACGGGAACTTTCATCGTTTGCAACCTCTCTTGGTCTGGAAACATTATTTGAAATCCATCAAAAAGTGGAGCTGGAAAAATTGAACGACCGGATTCATCTGGTGGGTGTTAACAACCGAAATCTGAAAGATTTCAGCGTAAATCAGGATAATTCAGTGGATCTGGTCAACTCCATACCCAACGGTTTTGTTAAGATTGCAGAGAGTGGTATAGAATCGGCTGAACAAGCTTCCAAGCTTCTGAATAATGGTTTTGACGGCCTTCTTATTGGCGGTTACTTTATGAAACATTCAAATCCGGCTGAGACCTGCCGGGAGTTTATCAATCAACTGAAAGATTATAAGGAAACAGAGAAAGAAACTAAATCGAAAAAGCAATAAAAATGAGTCTGAAATTTATTAAAAAAACAACAACATGAAGCTAAAAGTATGCGGTATGACTAATAAAGAGAACATCCTTGAGATTCTCAGGGATATTCATCCGGATTATATGGGTTTCATTTTTTTTGAGGGCTCTTCACGCTTTGTAGAAAATAAGCTGGATCCGGAATTTGTAAAATCATTGCCCGATGGAATCCACAAAACAGGAGTTTTTGTTGACGCTCCCCGGGAATATATTCAGGATCGTGCCGGGCAATACGGATTGACGAACCTTCAACTGCACGGAAATGAAAATCCGGATTTTTGCAGACGTTTTATGGACCTGGGTTATGAAGTCATTAAGGTGTTTCATATCCATCAGTCGTTCGATATTTCCATGATGAGTGCCTACCGGGAGGCCTGTGATTTTTTTCTTTTCGACAGGGCCGGAAAATATAAGGGAGGTAACGGTGTAAAATTCAACTGGGACATCCTTCACCAATATACCCTGCAGAAACCTTATTTCCTGAGTGGAGGGGTAACTCCTGAGGATGCACCCAATGTATCGTCCATCAAAGATCAAAGGCTGTATGCGGTGGATATCAACAGCCGGTTTGAGACCAGCAAAGGCATAAAAAATGCAGCGCATGTCAAACAATTTTATCATACCATAAAAAATAATAAAAATGGATAAAATCAGCTATTCAGCAGATAAAAACGGTTATTACGGGATTTACGGCGGGGCTTATATTCCGGAGCTGCTCTATCCGAACATTGAGGAGTTAAGGGACAATTATCTGGAAATTCTCCATGATCCCGGCTTTATAGAAAAATACCATGCCCTGCTCAAAGATTATGTGGGAAGACCCAGCGCCCTTTATTATGCGGAAAATCTTTCCAACCATTATGATACCCGGATATATCTCAAGCGGGAGGATCTGAATCACACCGGGGCCCATAAAATCAACAATACCGTTGGCCAGATCCTTCTGGCTGAAAAACTTGGTAAAAAAAGGATCATTGCAGAAACCGGTGCCGGCCAGCATGGAGTTGCAACGGCAACCGTATGTGCCCTGAAAAAACTAAGGTGTGTTGTATACATGGGAGAAACCGATATGGAAAGACAGGCCAGGAATGTTTTTCAGATGCAACTGCTGGGTGCAGAAGTAATTCCTGTAAAAACAGGCAACAAAACCCTGAAGGATGCCACCAATGAAGCCATACGCGACTGGATCAACAATCCCGAAAGCCACTATATCATTGGTTCGGTAGTAGGTCCCCACCCCTATCCCGATCTGGTCACCCGGCTGCAATCGGTTATTGGAAATGAGCTGAAAATGCAACTACAGGAAAAGACCACCAGAAATTACCCCGACCATATTGTTGCCTGCATTGGAGGAGGAAGCAATGCCGCGGGCATTTTTTATCCGTTTTATGATGAACCTAACGTCAGCTTATATGCAGTGGAGGCAGCCGGAAAAGGAGTGCAAAGCGGTGAGACAGCCTCAACCATTCAGATGGGTAGTGAAGGGATTCTGCATGGCAGCCGCACGCTGGTTATGCAAAACGATGACGGACAAATTACCGAACCCTATTCCATCTCGGCAGGCCTGGATTATCCGGGTATAGGACCGGCTTATCCGCATCTCCATAAAACCAACAGGGTGCAGTTCACAGAAGCCACCGATAAAGAGGCATTAGAGGCTGCAAAGCTGTTCATAGGGGAAGAAGGGATCATTCCTGCCCTTGAATCGGCCCATGCCCTGGCTGCCCTGGATAAACTGAAAACTGAACGGGATGATGTTGTGGTTGTCAATTTATCGGGAAGAGGAGATAAAGACATTGATACTTACAAAAAACATCTGAATCATGAATAGAATAGACAAGCTATTTGAAAACAAATCCAGACGGGTATTGTCGGTATATTTTACTGCCGGCTTCCCCCATCTGAATGCCACAGGAGAAATCATCGAGGCACTGGAAGAAGCGGGGGTTGACATGGTGGAAGTGGGTATTCCTTTCTCCGATCCCATGGTAGATGGGACGGTGATCCAGGAAAGCAACAAGCTGGCCCTGCAAAACGGAATGAGTCTCAAACTTCTTTTTGACCAGATCAGTCATATCAGGGAAAAGACAAGCATCCCCCTTTTGCTGATGGGCTATCTGAATCCGGTATTTCATTACGGGCTGGAAAACTTCTGCCGGTCATGCAGGCAAGCAGGAATTGACGGGGCCATACTACCGGATCTGCCGTTGGGCATCTATCAGGAGCATTATAAAAAGATCTTTGAAGAAAACAACCTATACAATGTTTTCCTGGTGACGCCCTCCACCCGTAAGGAAAGACTGGAGCATATTCTTCCTGAAGCCCGTGGTTTCGTATATATGGTATCTTCAAGCTCAACAACAGGGGGCAAAAAAGACATCAGGACCCACCTCAGCTATGTGGATACCATCCGCAGTATAAAACCACAGATTCCTGTGATGGTAGGCTTCGGTATCAACAATCGTGAACGGTTCCTTACTGTATGTGAACAGGCCAACGGCGGGATTATCGGTTCGGCTTTTATTAGAACACTGGCCAACCGGGGCGACCTGAAAACAAATATTCTGTCCTTCATACGATCCATAAAACCAAAGTATAAGGAACAAACCTAATCGGTGACGCTATTATGATTAAATAAAGTACCAAATTTCAAATTACAAATACCTGGCCCGACGCCTGCCTGACGGCCGGCAGGGCAGGTGAGATATCCAATTTTTCAAATCCCCTGCCTTGCCAGCAAGCAGGTAGAAAACCCTAATTGATATGTAATATATCTGTATATCTGGTGGTTTTGGTAATTGGATTTTGGAATTTATTTGTTATTTGAAATTTGTTATTTGGTGCTTCATCTATGATTTCGATTTAAAATGTATGAGCCAACAAGTGCTTCTTACCAGCAGGACATTTATAATTTTGTCCGTCAATCCGAAAATGTGTATATTCGT
>CAYNPZ010000062.1:17003-21221 GCA_964399175.1 uncultured Bacteroidales bacterium
TTACCAGCAGGACATTTATAATTTTGTCCGTCAATCCGAAAATGTGTATATTCGTTTCCATATTTAGATTGCAGGATATGAAAAAAATAGCTGTTTTTTGCGGATCAAGTGCTGGTAATGATTCCATTTACCGGAATCAGGCATATCAATTGGGAAAATCACTGGCAACAAAGGATATTGATCTAATATACGGAGGTGGCAGCGTAGGCCTGATGGGTGCAGTGGCCAATGGTGCACTGGATCACAAAGGAAGGGTAACAGGAGTCATCCCCGGTTTTCTGAACGAGAAAGAAATTGCCCACGATAAGCTGGATTCCCTCATTGAGGTTGATTCCATGCATGAGCGCAAAAAGAAGATGCATGAACTTTCTGAAGGCGTCATTGCTTTGCCTGGGGGCTACGGTACTTTGGAAGAATTTTTTGAGATGCTTACCTGGGGCCAGCTTGGGCTGCATAAAAAACCCGTTGCGTTACTGAACATCAATGGATTTTACGATCCGTTGCAACGGCTTACCACCAATATGGTAGAAGAAGGTTTTCTGAAGCAGGCCTACCTGGATTTGATGATCATAAACAATGACATTGAAAGGCTTATAGAACAAATGCATCGGTATATTCCACCGAAAACCAGAAGATGGATTTCCACCGAATAATTTAAATAAGAAAGGAGCGCAAAAAATGATTCCATTATCCATCGCATCGTTCATGAATAATCTGCTGTCCAGTCTGTATGAATGGATTATCACCGAGCTGCCGGGAATTCTGATCCTTATTGCAGCCACGCTAATTGTACTTAAAGTGTATAAATCGTCTGTCAAAAAGTTAAGAAAGATCATCATTAAAAGGTCCGGTAAAAGGGAGGGAACCCAGACACAGGAAACGGAAAAGCGGGTAGAAACCCTCCTGAACATACTCCTGAGTGTGGGTAAAATACTGATATGGTCCATCTTCATCATGATTCTTCTGAAGAAGCTCGGTGTGGATATTGGCCCGATACTGGCAGGTGCCGGTATAATAGGACTGGCTGTCGGTTTCGGAGCCCAGGAGCTGGTCAGGGATATCATTTCGGGATTCTTCATGCTTCTGGAAAATCAGATCCGTACCGGGGATGTGGCCATCATCAACGGCACCGGTGGCCTGGTTGAAAAGATCGAACTGAGAACCACTACGCTACGGGACTTCTCCGGAACCACGCACATTGTTCAAAACGGCAAGATCAGTACCATATCCAACATGACCATGGAATGGTCGGCCATGACTTTCGACATCGGCGTGGCCTATAAGGAAGATACCGATGAGGTGGTGCGCATCATGAGGGAAGTGGGTGAAGAACTGCAAAACCATCCGGATTTCAAAGATTACATCATCGAACCCCTGGAGGTTTTCGGTGTGGACAAATTTGCCGACAGCGCCGTGATCATCAAGGCTAGGGTAAAAACCAAACCCATCATGCAATGGACGGTGGGCCGGGAATACAGAAGAAGGCTTAAAAAAGCTTTTGATGAAAAAGGCATAGAAATTCCCTTTCCGCATACTACCGTTTACTGGGGAGAAAAGATCAATCCGCTGAAATTGAAGCTGGAGAAGGAACTTAGGGGAGATAATTCAGATACCTAATCTGATTTTAATCACTTTTTTTAAGAAGTTGGCAATGGGCAACCGGCAGTGGGCAAACTCTGAAAACTACAGTTGGCAGAAGAAGGCAAGGGTCATTGGTTTGTTAGAAGGAGTTTGAGGTTTTAGCAAGAAGTTGGCAATGGGCAACCGGCAGTGGGCAAACTCTGAAAACTACCGACTCACTACTCAAAACTCATTACTTATCATTCTTTTGCGCTCCTTTTATTCCGTCTACCTTCTGTGGCTAACGACAACCCGGGACCCGGGACTCGAAACACGAGACTCCCCTATACTCATTTCCTATCGTCCGATCACTCCGTCGTTCTTTCGTTCCTTCGTGCCATCATGCCGTCACGCTATCGTTTTAATCGGGCTTTCAGAAAATTTTTCCCGAGCTTTCAGAAAAATTTGTTTTCTCGGGCGAAAAAAAAATTTGTTCCCGGCGAAATTGATATAAGACGTTTTTTATTGCCCAACCAAACCATTTAAATGCTTAATTTCAACTCATCAGTCCATCTCACTCTTGCATTCATATTTTATTTATCTTTGCCTTGAAAGTTATAAGCATATCATGTACAACATTGTATTCTCCATCCATACCAAATACCACCCTTTCGGCAAGGGTCTTTACGAATGCTGGATTTGCTGAAATTCTGTCTTTCTCTCTGTTTTGTGCAATATTCCAATTGATAACCTTTTAATGCTTTTCGTTATGAAAGGTTTAATCTTCGATATCAAACATTATGCGTTACATGACGGTCCGGGTATCCGGCAAACCTTATTTTTCAAAGGATGTCCCCTCTCCTGCCGTTGGTGCCATAATCCGGAAAGCCAGTCACCGGAGATTGAAGAATACATTCAGGAAAACAAGCTGGACGGAAAAGTTTTCAGGAAAAAAAAGACGGTTGGATATGAGATCGATTCCGAAGCGCTTATGGAGATCATCGAGGGCGACCGGATCTTTTACGAGGAGTCGGGTGGCGGTGTCACCTTTTCCGGCGGGGAACCCCTTATGCAGCCGGAATTTCTTAAGGAGATTGCTGCCACATGCAGGGAGGCTGATATCCACACCGTGCTGGATACTTGCGGACATGCTGATCAGAACATTCTGATGAAGGTTATGCCCTATATTGATCTGATCCTTTTCGACCTGAAGATCATTGACGACGCCCTTCACAGAGAATATACCGGGGTCGGCAGCGGCGTGATTCTCGACAACCTGGAATTCCTGAATGATACAAAACAAAACCTGCGCCTTCGCTTCCCGGTGATTCCGGGAATAACCAATACCCCGGAAAACCTGGAACAGATAAAAAGCTACCTGTCAAAGCTGAATAAGGTTCAACACATTGATGTGCTGCCCTACCACGATATCTCAAAAGGGAAATACAGGCGCTTTAATAAGGAAAACAAGATGGGTGAACAAAAGCTGGAGGATGGCGAACCCGAAAGAATCAAACATATATTTGAATCCCTTGGATTTGAAGTAAAAATTGGTGGATAAAAAAAATTTACATCATGACAGAACGAATCAAAAAGCTCAGAGAGCAAAGCCAGAATGCTGTCAACCGAATTTCAGCGGAAAGGGCGCTGCTGGTCACAGAATTTTACAAAAGCGACCTGGCGCAGGAAGTATCCATACCTGTGAGGCGCGCTTTGGCCTTTGATTACATCATGCGGAACAAGGAAATATGCATTAATGACGGCGAGCTGATCGTTGGTGAGCGAGGACCTGCACCCAAAGCCACGCCCACCTATCCCGAAATTACCTTACACTCCCTGGAAGATCTGGATATTCTGGACTCCAGGGATAAGGTATCCTTCAAAGTGGATGCAGAAACCCGAAAGGCTTATGAAGAAACCATTATCCCTTACTGGAAGGGAAAAACCAACCGCGAACGGATCTTCAGCCTGATGCCAACCGAATGGATCGATGCCTATGAAGCAGGAGTCTTTACCGAATTCCAGGAGCAAAGGGCTCCCGGTCATACCGTGGCAGGCAAAGAGATCTTCTGGAAGGGCATGCTGGATCTGATCAGTGAAATCGAAGATGCCGAAGCCAATATAGATATACTGAATGATCCGGAAGCCTTTGAGAAAAAAGAGGAACTGAAGGCCATGCGCATTGTGGCACAAGCCATTATCGTCTATGCAGATCGATACAGTGAAAAACTAGCGGCCCTGGCCCAGCAGACCCATGACGAAAAAAGAAAAGCAGAGCTTAAGGAGATGGCAAATATTTGTAAAAGGGTTCCTGCCTATGCTCCTTCAACATTCCATGAGGCACTGCAGCACTATTGGTTCATCCATCAGGGCGTCATTACAGAGCTCAATCCGTGGGATTCCTTTAATCCTGGCCGTTTGGACCAGCACCTTTTTCTTTTTTACAAAAAAGAACTCAGGGCAAATGCTCTGAACAAAGAGCAGGCAAAGGAAATGCTGGAATCATTCTGGATCAAATTCAACAACCACCCCTCTCCTCCCAAAGTTGGGGTAACGGCACAGGAAAGCAGCACTTATACGGACTTTGCCCTGATCAACATAGGCGGTGTGGATGAACAGGGCGCCGATGCCACCAACAAACTGAGCTACCTGATGCTG
>CAYNPZ010000063.1:0-20638 GCA_964399175.1 uncultured Bacteroidales bacterium
ATTGTTCCTAATTTTCTCTTGCCATCGTGTTGTCGGGATGTCGTGCTGTTGTGCCTTCGTTTCCCTCCCTAATCTCCGAGACGCAAACATTGCGTCTCTACTGCAATGCCTGTAGCTACGTCGCTGCCTACTGCCTACTGTTACCTCACTACTCGAAACTCACTACTTCCTCCCCCTCAGGTATTGCGAAACTGTTTTATTATTGGTATTTTTAATTGATCAATTATACTTCAAATCTTTAGTTATAATTCCAATAAAACATTGATTTTATGCCGGAAAAATCAGAATACGAAGAAAAAATCGAGGCCATAAAAGCCATTAATTATAAAAATATTCTAAAACCTTACATGGCCGTCCATATTTATGTACAGGAAGCAGTAAATCTTTATTGGATTGCATTGGAGGACAAGGGAAAACTGGTTGGAGCCGGTATTCCGGAAGTGCTGATTGAGGATCTTCCGAAGCGCGCCATGGCTTTAAGAGAAGCTGAAGCCCAATGGAGGAATAATTACCATGTGCATCAAGAAGCCAGGCTGGAATGGAAGGAAAAATCAACCAAAGCATATCAATTACGTGATTATCTGATTCGTACCTTCAAGTTTGCGTACAGGAATCACCCGGATCTTTTGAGTACTGTAGCCATGATAAAGAAAAAAAGGGGTCATGCCGACATGATGCAGGATCTGAACACTCTGGCTATTTTGGGGCAAGCCTATCCCGAACCTTTGACAGACATAGGATTCGATCATACCCTGCTTGAACAAGCCAGTAGGTGGTCCAAGGAATTGGGTAATCTTCTGGCAAGATCCAAAGGCGAAGATCACCTTGATCATGAAAGCTTTAAATTACGGAATATAGCCTATACTCATTTAAAAGAGGCGGTGGATGAAATCAGGGATTGCGGTAAATATGTGTTTTGGAATGATAAGGTGCGATGGAAAAGATATACCAGTCCACATATAAGAAAACTTCACAGAAAATACAGAAAGCCGAAGAATAAAAAAGACGATGACGGATCCGGGGATATGGACAAAACTCCCAAAGAGACTCAAACGTGATATTTGATCAACGTTTCCATTTACAATTCCCGAAGAATTTAAACCAAATTGTATGTTTTCCTCTTTATCTTTGAATAATTCGGGTTACAAACCTGATCAATTAAAATACAACTACACGCTCTTTCCTGCCATAAAAGATGTGTATCCTTGTTAAAAGATACTTGAAAATGGTTAAAACATATATTTAAGTGGCAAATTCAAATGTTTTGATGGCAAAAATGAATTTGATACTGGCAAAATTGGTCGCTAAAGTGGTAAAATTCAAATTGTCAATGGCAAAATCAGATAATATATTGGCAATAATTAATGATAAGATGGCAAAAACAATCAAATCGGCGGTAAAAATATATTTTGCATTGGTATAGTCATAAAAAATATCGGCAAAATCAATATTTATTCTGGCAAAAATGAATTATTCAGTGGCAAAGACAATCTTTACGGTCAAAGGAAAGCAGTTTAGGCTTACAAGTAATGACAACCATTAAAAGGGAAGCAATTAACAATACACAGTTTCAGTTTTTATAGCTACAGAAAATTATGGAATATATAAAGGGAATGACTTCAAACCCAATTTATTGAATTATTTAACGACCATAATTTTACGGCTGTCAATTCTGGAGACATGCCATGGCATGTCTCTCTACACACTTCCCGTATTCTCCTCTTCTCGTCTTCCCTTTTCCTCGTTCTTTCGTACCGTCGTTCTTTCGTGCCGTCGTGCCGTCGTTCTTCCGTGCTGTCGTTACCGAACCCCGAGACGCAAGCCTTGCGTCTCTACTGCAATTCCTGTAACTACATCGCTGCCTACTGCTTACTGCCTACTGTCTACTGTCTTTTTACCTCACTACTCAAAACTCACTACTTCCTTCCCCGTCTTCCCGTCTACCCATCCAATCATCATTCGTATCTCAGCGAATGGGCCGGATTCTTCCTGGCTGCCCTTATGGTCTGATAACTGATGGTAATGAAGGCAACCATCACAATGATCAGCAGGGTAAATATAAAATCTGCAGGCTGTAGCGATATCCTGTATGGATAATTGGTCAGCCAGTTTGTAAGAAAATACCAGGCCAGTGGCCAGGAGATTACAAGGGCAATCAGTATAAGCCGGAGGGTTTCTTTGCCGATCAACTGAACAATACCGGTAACCGAAGAACCCATAGCCTTGCGGATGCCGATCTCCTTGGTCCGCTGTTCTGCCGTGAAGGAGGTAAGGCCAAACAATCCCAGCGAAGCGATCAATATGCTCAGTAGGGCAAAACCGACAGCCAGCCTGGAGCTTCTTTGTTCCTCCTCATATAGACTGGCATATTCCTGATCCATAAAAAAGTAAAGCATGGGATCATTGTCGGCGAACTCCTTCCATTTCTGTTCTATCCTCCCGACCGTGGCGGACATATTATCTGGTGACAATTTTACGGTAAAGTACCCCCAGTGGGTATCTTCTGACTTGGGAAGAATGATATAAGGGGCAATCTCCTGATGCAGCGAACGTATGTGAAAGTCCTTTACAATACCCACAATCTGGTTACTCTCCATGGCCATCTCTCCTTCTTCTCCGGTCGGCCGGGCAACTCTTTCACTGAAAGGATCATCAATGGGGTAATCTCTGAGGGCTTTCTGGTTGACAATACAGACATTGGCGTCAGAACTCAGATTCTCTCTTAAAAATCGGCCCTGGTCCAGCTCGATTCCGTATACATCAAGAAAATCTTCGTCTGCCCAGTTGGTATCAAACACATAGGTTTCATCCCTGGGTTGACTTTCAATCTGGTAAGCATTGTTGTTATTGGGATAACCGGGAACCATGGTGGAATGGGTTGACTGAACCACTCCGGGTATCTTGTTCACTTCCTCCTTAAAGATCTTGATCTGATCCTCCAGAACACCGATGCGTCGGATGATCACCAGATTTTCCTTGTTAAATCCAAGATCCTTATTCAGCATGTAATTTGTTTGCCTGGAAATTATTAGGGTTCCCAGAATCAGGGCACCCGATATAACAAACTGTGAGATGACAAGAATGCTGCGAATCCTTTTGTTCCTGGTCCCTGGCCTGACTTCTCCGCTCAGTGTTGCAACAGGCTTGAACGCGGCCAGATAAAATGAAGGATAGCTCCCTGCCAGCAAACCAATAATAAGGGCCAGTAGTAAAAGCACCGGTATATAATACCATTGGTCCATATAATTCAAGGTAAGTTCTGTATTGATCAGGTTATTAAAATAGGGAAGCAGTACCTGCACCATAACAACGGCAAGGAGAAGAGCCATAAAACTCATGATCACCGACTCAACCAGGAATTGACGCACCAGCATGCCCTTTGTCGAACCGGCCACCTTTCGCAGGCCTACCTCCTTGGCCCTGTTGGAAGCCCTGGCTGTAGAAAGGTTCATATAATTGATTGTAGCTATGAGGATCAACATCAATGCAACCACAGAAAAAATGTAAATGTACTTTTTGTTATGAGGAGGTTTCATGCTGCCCTCAATTTCCGGTTCAAGATGAATATCGGTAAGCGCTTGCAGATGATATGCATAACGGTTACCCTTTTCCAGAAATTCATCAAATGAAAGACCCAAAAATTCCTCCAGAATGGGCCCTGCATGCTCTATGAGCAAACCGGGAAATTTATCCTCCACCTGTTGGGGAGAAGCATTCTCGGTAAGCAGAAAATAGGTTGACAAATTGTTGCTCAGCCATTGGTTATCCTGGGAACGGCTGCTTGTTACGAAGGAGCCGATCATATTACATTTCATATGGGAGGTCTCAGGCATATCCCTCATGATCCCGGTAACTTCATGCTCGGTATCATGACTGCCAACCTTAATGGTTTTGCCTATAGCGGATTCATTGCCAAATATTTTCCGGGCGCTGGTTTCGGATAAAACCACCGTATTGGGTTTCGTCAGGGCTGTTTTGGGATTGCCTTTGATGAGTGGAGCAGTGAAAACGTTAAAAAAAGTGGAATCTGCTTCCACAAAAGCATCCTCCACAAATGTCCTGTCTTGATAACGAATCACCGTCTCGCCCCATGGATTGAGGCGTACGACATCCCTAACTTCAGGAAATTTGTCCTTAACAGTAAAAGCCAAAGGAGCCGGAGTCCAGGCTCCCCTGATCTCCTGGTTATTGATCTTACCATCCAGATAAACCCGGTAGATCCTGTCTTTTTCCTCATGATGCTGATCATAGCTCAGCTCACTAAAAATATAAATGGCTATGAGCATGCTGCTGGCTATGCCAATGGCCAGGCCGAAAATATTGATGAATACATAGCCCTTCTGCTTACTGATGTTGCGAAGTGCTGTCCTGATATAGTTTTTGATCATGGCGCGTCATTTATATATACAATATGACGCTGATCAAGTGTGAATCGTTACACCTTTCTGAAAAAATATTTAGAAAGTCAGAGACTCACTGAAATCGTTGATCATTGAGGGCCATTATATAGTCATCGATTGTCATTCGTGGTCAAAAGGTTTGTTTGACTGGAGTTTGAGGGTTTGACAGGAGTTAGGGGTAATAGTTGGCAGTTGGCAAAAAACAGTTGGCAAAAGTCTAAATCTGGAGTTGGCAGGGGTAGCATAATGTCATTAATGGTCAAAAGATGGGTTTGACTGGAGTTTGAGGGTTTGACAGAAGTTAGGGGTAATAGTTGGCAGTTGGCAAAAAGCAGTTGGCAAAAGTCTAAATCTGGAGTTGGCAGGGGTAGCATAATGTCATTAATGGTCAAAAGATGGGTTTGACTGAAGTTTGAGGGTTTGAATGTTTGACAGGATTTATAATTTAGAGTCATGTTTTGACGTAACTCGAAGAAAGACGTGCAGTAGAATTTGGTTTGACCGTCATTGATTGTGTTCGTAAAAAGTAAAATAAATTAGAATAAGAGAGGTTTATTCTTTCAAACACCAAAATCCAAATCACAAATATTTGACCAACGGCAGGCGGAAAATTACAATAATCAATTATTAATGACCAAACACCCTTAGCCGAAGTCTCAAGACTTTTAATTTAGAGTGTTTTGAATATCGGTAATTGAAGTTTGGAAATTATTTGAAATTTGGGAATTGTTACTTGTAATTTTTCACATCAAAATATCTCATTCTTCTCTAATTATTTCAGAGGATACTTCTTCTCCGAATTCAATTTCTTCCGCAGGATAATTATTCAGAAAAATGGCCCCTGAATCTTTACCTTTTATCAGGAAGGGTGCACCTTCGGCCTGATCACTGAGTTTCACATTTTCCATGGTCAGCTCAAAAACATCGGAAGCTATCATGGCCCTGGAATCGGATTGGACAGAAACATTTTCCAGTGTCAGGTTTTTCATTCGGGATATCCGTATTCCTTCACCGGCATTCTTTACAGAAATGTTTTCAAAGGTAAAATTTTCGAGCCATTTGTCAGGCAGGCCCACCAGGTTGATAGCAGTTGGAACCCCATCAATCTCAACATTTCGGATTTCAATGTTGCGGATTAATGGGCTGGGCCCTGTAATTCCCGCTCCGGAATAATAGGTGTTGAAATTGATGGCTTCCTGATCGATATCCTTCATCCGTATGTTACGGATATAAATATTTTGTACAACATTACCCCTTCCACGTTCCGTCTTGAACCGGATTCCCCGGTCTGTTCCTTCGAAATAGGCATCATGCACATACACGTTCTCTATGCCTCCGGAAGTTTCACTTCCAAAAACAATACCTCCGCTTCCGGTTTGGACATCCACAGCCTGATAATGGCGTACAACAACATTTTTGGTTGGAATATCAATTCTCAGAGCCTCTTCATTAAGTCCAGACTTCAATACTACGGCATCATCGCCTGTCTCAAAATGATTGTATTCAATCAATACATTTTTGCATGAACTAGGATTGATGCCATCGCCGTTGGGAGCCTCCTTGCTTAAAACAGTAATGTCGCGTACAATGATATTCTCAGAATATACCGGGTTAATGTTCCACATCGGGGAATCCTTCAGTGTAATTCCCTCCACCAATATATTTTTGCACTCCCAGAAGACCACAAAATTCGGCCTCATACCTTCCTCTCCGGCACCTTTCCCATACTGGCGCCTCGAAAGAGGCACTTTAGTGGCTTTTCCCCGGCTTGTATATGAATTTTCTTCAGCCCACTTCCACCAGTGCTGTCCATGGCCATTGAGCACACCCTCGCCGGTCAGAGCGATGTTTTCAACATCCCGTGCATAGATCAGCGGGGAGTAATTAAAAGCTTCTACCCCTTCGGGGCGCTGGCGCACCACAGGAAGATAATCCTCCTTGTTTTTACTAAAGTGCACCACTGCATCTTCAGCAATATGAAGATTAATGTTGCTCATCATATGAATCGGGCCGGTCCACCACTCGCCTTCCGGAATGAGAACCCTACCGCCTCCTGCGTGATGAGCGGCCTCAATAGCCTTGTGAATGGCCCGGGTATTCTGATCAATATGTCCGGAACCCTTTAAGGCACCATAATCTTCAATATTGAAGGTCTGATTTGGGAATTCCGGTCTTTTCATCTCCGGCATATGAAACGGGGCATTAACGGGAGCAATCTCTTCCGGTACGTCCTTCATCTGGGCCAACGAATTGGCAGGAACACCAGACCCTATCATTGTGATAATCAAAGCGTAGATCAGCTTTTTGCAGGGAAAAAGGCTTTTATTGATAAAGAATGATTCATTCATAATTTATGAAGTTTTTGTTATGTAGATTGTAAAAATAGCAAATCAACCCCGGTATTCAAAAAATGGCCAATGATGACTCCTTGAGCACTGAGAAGACGAGAAGATGAGAAAAGGAGAAAAAGTAATGATTGATGAATAAATCTGGGTACCATTCTCCCTTAGCCTCAAAACCTGAAACATCAAACTTCAAACCTTAAACCTTAAACATATTCATCCTTCACCTTAGCCTCATTTCAACAATTTAACAATTTATTATATATTCGCAGCCGTTTAAACTTTTTCAGGCATGGTGGAACTCTTCAGTAACTTTTTCGGGCTGCTTCAATCGTTTGATCTGGGTCCCGTGGAATGGGCGCTGATTTTTTTATGCGGAATACTTATCGGGGCTACCAAAACAGGCTTGTCAGGTGCAGCATTTATTGTAGTGCCCACCATGGCCATGATCTTCGGAGGAAAGCCTTCCACAGGCCTCCTGCTTCCGATGCTCATCATGGGAGATATCTTTGGAGTTTCCTATTACAACAGGCATGCTAACTGGAGATACGTAATGAAGCCCATACCCTGGGCCCTGGCAGGTGTAGTAATCGGTGTGCTTGTGGGAAACCGGGTCTCCGGCGACATCTTTAACACCCTGATTGCCGTAACCATCATCATGGGGGTTATTCTTATGGTATGGCAGGACCAGCGTAAAAATCAAATCACTGTCCCGGATTACTGGTGGTTTTCTGCCATCATCGGAATGATTGGAGGCTTTTCCACGATGATAGGGAACTCAGCAGGACCGATCATGTCCATCTACCTGCTTACCATGTATCTTCCCAAAAACATGTTCATCGGAACCAAGGCATGGTTCTTTTTAATCATCAATGTGACCAAGGTTCCGTTTCATGTGTTCTCCTGGAACACAATCAATCTAAGAACCTTTGCCTTCGATCTTTCCGTGCTTCCCGCCATTGTTATTGGTGCTTTCATCGGCGTCAGAGTGGTAAAGCTCATTCCTGAAAAAGGATACAGAATTCTGGTAATCGTTACGACTGTGGTTGCTTGTGTGATCATGCTTACAAGGTAAACTATTCCCGTTTTATGCACGGCTAAAGGTTCACAGGTAAATTGATCAGTCAGCATTTGAATCAATTGTCATTGGTGGTCATTCAGTTGTTAATTCGGTGGTCATTCCTTGTCATTCGATTGTATCCGCAGATAATCAAATCTTTAATTCCAAAACCTTAAACATCAAACATTAAACCTTAAACGCTTTGCTTCGCCTCTTTCCAACAATGTAACCATTTCACAATTTAACCATTCCCCAGATACAAATACCGAATGTAAATGGTCTGCTCATTAGTCCTAAGCACTGCTTCGCAATCAATCATCCAATCATTCAATCATTCAATCATTGCCAACGTGGCCAGGATTGATATCCTTTCTTACAAAGATCCCAGGTATTCCGGGATCAGCTATAGATCCTCCAGTATAAAAGAGATGGAGTCTTTTTCGCCGTAATAGAAAAGCATGCGGTCCAGATATCCCAGGGGGATGCCGATCTGATTGCAACCCTGGCGCAGTCCGGCCTCTACGGACTCATAAATATATTTGGTGTCCTGAAGTTTGTGGCGATCCACTTTCAGCCCGAAATGTTCCCTCAAAATCTCGGCTGTGCGTACGTTCAAACTAATCACATCTATGGAAAGCCCCACGTCGATCATATATTCAGAGGCACTTTTCAGCTTAAAATAGGAATTCCTGGATATAAGCCGGTTGCGTATCTCGCGGTAATCCATCTCATTATGATCCAGATCATCGAGCAGTACAAAATGTCCTCGATAAACCACACTATGATGATTCACCAGATTATCAATCTTTTCCGCCTGCTTGTTATAAAACCGGGTGGCCTTGTATTCTTTCAATATACCGGCAATATATTCCTTACGCAGCTCTGTCTTGGTCAATAATGTGCTTAAGCTTAACTTTTCCCTGAATTCGTGAAACCGCACCTCATCCCTTTTCAGATCATCGAGCAGACTTGCACCGCCAATGGCACATATTTTCAGCACCAGGTTGAACCACAGCTCCTCTTCACTCAATTCCTGATAAATACCCAATTGGGGGAGCTGAATACGATCGATAAGGTATTTTGCAATTTCTGTTAGTTTTTCAGTGTCTTCTCTTGTAAGGTTGGTTTTATGGTTGACAGAGCTTATATACATGATGCAACAAGGTTCAGTAAACGGTTATATAATTCAGTTTAAAAATATAAATTTTTCATTTATTCAACAGAATTAATTTCAATGAATAACAGTAACGTTAATTGAAAGCGGGTGCAGTGGTATTTCCTGACTGAAAATAATTAAATATAAATCAATAAACTATATTCCTTCTTTTTTGTTTGATGTAGAATTTTCTATTTTTATGGTAAAAAATTATGAAAGCACTCGTTCTGGAAGACTACAGCAAATTGACATATAAAGATGTTCCTACCCCAACCCTTAATGACAATGAAGTACTTATCAAGGTGAAAGCAGTAGGAATTTGTGGGAGCGATGTACATGGAATGGATGGCAGCTCAGGCAGGCGGGAACCACCCGTAATCATGGGACATGAAGCATCCGGCGTAATTGAAGAGACCGGTTCCGCGGTCAGAGACTGGGAAAAAGGCGATAAGGTTACTTTTGATTCAACGGTCTATAAGCTCGATGACTGGTATTCACGCAGGGGATATTACAACCTGAGCGACGGGCGCATGGTGTTGGGGGTTTCCTGTGAAGACTACAGGCTGGACGGGGCTTTGGCCGAATATGTAAAAGTACCCTACCACATATTACATAAAATTCCTGAAGGCGTCTCATTCACGGAGGCAGCAATGGTTGAGCCGCTGGCCGTTGGAGCTCATGCCGTTGAACTGACTCCTGTAGCCCTCAATGACACAGCCGTTGTCGTCGGCACCGGGATGATCGGTTTATCCATCATCCAGATTGCAAAGGAGCGGGGCTTCGGACAGATCGTCGCTATTGACCTTTCCGATAAAAAACTCGAGACCGCCAAACAGGTTGGAGCCACCCATGCCTTCAATCCCGGTAAGAGCAAGCCCGACCAGGAGATCCTTAAACTGACCCATAACCGGGGAGCAGACGTTGCATTTGAAGCGGTGGGCATTTCTGACACCCTTCAGCAGGCACTCAACACAGTGAGAAGAGGTGCTACTGTAACCCTTGTCGGAAATGTGACACCGGTTACCAACTTTCCGATGCAATATGTTGTTACCCGTCAGATCAGGGTGCAGGGAAGCTGTGCCATATGTGGGGAATATCCTGCCGTGCTGGATATGCTTTCCCGTAAGCAGATCAACATCGATCCGCTGGTGAGCGTGGAAGCGCCGTTATCCGAAGGCACGCGGTGGTTCCAAAAGCTTTATAACAACGAAGAGGACCTGGTCAAAGTCATACTGAAACCCGAAGAATAAAAAAATATAAAACCATGAGCAAAGTAAAAACCGCCATTGTCGGATGTGGAAAGGTGGCCCATCTGCATGCAAAAGGGCTTTCCCATGCCGAACATTCTGAATTCAAAGCGGCTTACAGCCGCACCATGAAGAAAGCCGAATCCTTTGCCGCCCAGTATCAGGTAAATCCTTACGACGACCTGACCAAAATGATCCAAAACGAAGGCATTGAGGTGCTGGTCATTTGCACGCCCCATCCCTTTCATGCCGGACCGGTTATTGAAGGCGCCCGGCTGGGCGTGCATTCCCTGATTGAGAAGCCCATGGCTTCTTCGCTGGAGGATTGTGATTCCATGCTGGAAGCAGCCGATAAATATGGCATAACCCTGGGCGTAGTCAGCCAGCGCCGCTTCTACGAACCGGTAAAACGGATGCGGTCGGCCATTGATGCAGGAAAAATCGGTTCTCCTGCACTGGGTAATGTGATCATGTATGGCTGGCGTGACAAGGAATACTACGACAGCGATGCCTGGCGCGGTACCTGGGATCAGGAAGGCGGTGGTGTGCTGGTCAATCAGTCGCCCCACCAGCTGGATCTTTTTCAATGGTTTATGGGAGAAATAGAAGAGGTTTATGGTACCTGGAGAAATTTGAATCATCCCTACATTGAGGTGGAAGATACCGCTCTGGCCATCGTAAAATTCAAAAACAACGCCATCGGCAACATCCTGGTGAGCAACTCCCAGAAACCAGGCATATACGGTAAGGTACATATCAATGGTACCAACGGAGCCACCGTGGGAGCGCAGACTGAAGGGGGCGCTATGTTTATCGCCGGATCGACCAACATACAGGAAACACCGGTGAACGATATCTGGACGGTACCGGCCGAAGAGAAAATGCTGGAGCAATGGAAAAAGGAGGATGAAGACTTTTTCAACAGCATCGATCCGGCCGCATATTACATCCAGATGCAGAATGAGGATTTCTGTCAGGCCATTGTGAACAACCGGAAACCCATTTTACCCGGCAGAGAAGGCAGGATCACAGTGGAACTGTTCACTGCCATATACCGGTCGACACAAAGCAATGCACCGGTCAGCTTCCCGTTAAAGGCGAAATAGAAAGAAGAAAAAAGGTGTAGTCTTCAAAAATTTAGAAATATGGAAAAGATCAAAGTTGGATTCATAGGAGCCGGAGGCATAGCCAAAGCCCATGCATTTGCTTTACAGGCATTAAAATTCTACTATCCGGATGCACCGGAAATTGAACTCAAAGCTGTAACCTCAGCCAGGGAATCAAGCCGGTCGAAATTTGCAGACAAGTATGGTTTTGAAAAAGCGGTGGATCTTGAAACCTTTACCGCCGATCCGGATATCAACGCCGTATTTATTCTCAGCCCGAACAATCAACATTATGCCCATCTTGAATTCGCCCTGAAGATGAAAGGCGTGGACCGAATCTACCTGGAAAAACCCATTTGTTCCACTAAAGAAGAAGAGGATAAAACGGCGGAATGGCTTCAGTCAAACAGCGGCAGCAGGAAAATCCAGGTAGGATTTCAATTCCTCTTCTCCTCACCGGTCCGTGAGGCCCTGAACTTTTGGAAAGAGCAGGATTTAGGCAAACCTGTTCATTTCTCATTTACTTACAAACACACAGATTACCTCAAGAAGAGCTACAGGGATAAGCGCAGGAGCAGGCTTACCCCCGCCCCCGACGGTGGAGCTATGGCCGACCTGGGATCCCATGCCATTAGCATGATGATTGCTTTTCTGGGTGATTCCCTCAACATCACCAATGCACTCCAGGGAGGCTCCTTCCCGGATGTACCCGAAGGGTCTGATCTTTACAGCGAAATATCCCTCTTCGATAAAAAAACAGGGGCGGCGGGGAACCTCTCTGCAAGCCGGATCAGTGCAGGCATGGGCGATGTGCTGGCTTTTGACATCTATTGCGAAAAAGGCGCCTTGCGCTACAACTCCTTCTATCCCGACCGGTTTGAATATTGCCTGAACAGCGAAAATCAATGGTCTACCGTATTCACTGGGAGCAACTTTCAGCCGGTGACCGGATTCCCCGGAAAGCATGTACCCGGCGGATGGCTCCGCGCACTAAAACATGCACATTATGTCTTTTTTACCGGAAATGATCCCAGGGCGTTCGTACCAAGACTTGGGCACGGCCTTGAAGTGCAACGGCTGGTAAGAGAAACAGCCGATCACCTGGAGGCTTTCAGAAACAAAATCAAACAGCAGGGATAAAACAAAAAAACCGGTTTTCTACAAGCAGCTCATTTCTGCCGGGGAAAACCGGTTTATTGTTTTCTCTCTTCAATTATTCGTAAATAACGAAATTGAAGGGTATAGATGTTAGTTCCCTGAACGTCTGGCCGGATTCCAGGATATCTTCATCATCTTCCATGTAACACCATTCAATAACCACATTATTATTTTCCTTATCCAGTTTCTCCAGTTTCTTGATCATTTGCAACAACATCTTGGAAGAAGCAGTATTGAAGTATTCCAGTTTGAACCTTATATAGGTCTTTGGAAGCGGATTCGAGTAATATTCCTCAATCCATACAAGAATGGGATTGTAAAAACCTCTGGCATCATCAGGAAGGGATTTTCCCACAAATTCAATCCTCCCTTCCGTGCCTGTCCTGTCAAGTAAAATCTCAGGAGTACGCTGAGTTGAAGGTATCTTTACATATTCCTGACCCGGAATATTTTCAATTTCTCTTCGTAATTTCTTAAGACCAATTTGGTTCATAGCACAATATATTAAACCAGATTTATAAAATTTGAAGTTTAAAACTGAGAATCATATTAATGTCCTTTATTATCAAGAGATAAACAATTAACTTCTTAATTCAAATTTAAGGATTCGTATTATATTAATACAAATAAAATCTATAAGGGTATATTATTTTTTGATAAGCGTAAAAAATTTTTAGACGAAAGCATGTTAACTTATATTAACCTTGCCTCAGTCATAACCACCCTTCATAATCTGCTATTTCCAAATCTTCACGAAAAATTAACAATCACAACCTTATAAAGAATCTCTTTTAAACTCTATTTTTCAGGAATTAACCGGCAGGCTTGGATAGCAAACGGTTTTTGTACGACCAGCGCATCAACATCATTGCTGCAAAAAGAGAAGAGATGGCAATGGCAAATGTACCCGAGAAATTAATCAGCTCATAAAACATGATCCCTACCAGCGGGGCAAATATGGCCCGGATGCCGGTAAGTGTCAGATGAACCGACTGATAACTTCCAGCTTCCTCGTCGGAGCAGAAATATGAGGAACCGATACTCCAGGAAAGTGACATGGTGGAGACAAATACTCCTTTGAACACAATCGCCAGAAGCAGGAAATAATACAACTGGATTTCCCATAAATCGGTATAATAGGGAAAATACTGTGTAAAACCGATAAAGAAGATATACAAGGCCAGCGAAAGATAGGTCAGCATTACAAACCTCCTGGGATCGGTTTTGCCCAGCACTTTGCCAAAAACAGGCAAAAGAATAATGGCCAGAATATTGAATCCGTTCTGATAAAAAGCCACGCTGGAGTAATTGAGATCCAGTTCTTCCTTGTAGAAAAGCGTTATCACGGCCTTGGTGCTCATGAAAGCAAAACCATAGAACATGAACCCGATCTCATAATCGCGGTAGGGTGCATTACTTTTCAGTATATGAACCAGGTTCTCCAATGAGCCCTTAACCGAATCGATGAAAGAGCGGCTCAGAGTCTGTGGATTCTTTTCCTCATAAGGGATTTTGGAAAGTAAAAAAATGGAAAATACGCCCAGACCTCCAAGAACCGGAAATATGTAAACAAAAGCAAAATGATCATAATCCAGCAGTATTCCATAAGCAAAAGTGGTTATAAGCATCATTGCCTTGTTCACGGATGTGGCAATGCCATAAAGCGGGCCAAACTTCAGAAGCCTGTAATTGTTCTTCAACAGCAGGTTGATCGTTGGAAATACCAGTGGTCTGCTAAAATGATAGATCAAAAAGATCGCCAAAAAAGCATAATGATATAAAGAAGCCACAGGAGCATCTCCGGTTTGCTCAGGGAAAAGTAAAAGGAATAAAAGCGGGATATGGGTCAATAAAGCCGCTTTGCGAAGCAACCGCTTCTTATTTTTTGACCGCCTCAGCAATTCATTGAAAAAGATGGAAAATATAAGCACAATTACAGTAAACTGAAACAACATCCCCAGCTGATAACTGCTCCCTTGCAGGCTCTTAACGAAAACAAATTCATTCATGATCAAAGCACCCCGCATCATTCCGTCAATAACGGAATAACCCAGATGGAGACCAAAAGCTTTTTGCTCTCTGCCATTTAGATCTTTTGAAAGCCAGTTTACCATAATTCCACGCAAAAATAGTCGAACCTGAATTATTCACAAATAATTCTGACCCTATCGCACTCATCCATATCTTTTCGTTCTTTTAAATTTTAATTAGTTTTGAACTTTATTTTAAACCCAATGGCTTTCAAGATGGAAGAACCCAAAAAACGAAACCGATATAAAAGAATATACGATCAGTTATCTGAGCTCTTGCCAAAAAGCAACGATACGCTGGCCAGGATGGCCACTGTTATTGCCGTTCTGCATCATAAGATGGATTACTATTTCTGGACGGGCTTCTACTTTCTGAAAGACGGACAACTTATTGTAGGCCCCTATCAGGGACCTGTGGCCTGCCAGGAGTTGGAAAAAGGCAAGGGCGTCTGCTGGACCGGCATACAAAGGCAGGAACCGGTTATTGTTCCGGATGTGGAACAATTTCCGGGGCATATCGCCTGCGATCCCCGTTCCAAGTCAGAAATCGTACTGCCTGTGCGAAACAGCAACAATGAAATCATTGGTGTACTAGACATCGACGGCAGAGAACTCAACGCATTCGATAAGACGGATGAACAGGAATTATCCCGGATCATCCGCTTAATTTATGAATCATAGCTTATACCCGCTCCAAAGACCAGATGAAAGCATTCAGGATCACATGTATTACATTCTTTTTGCTGCTGCCCCTTATGGTATTCAGCCAGTTGAATATTGGCTATTTTATTCAGAGAGGCAGGCAGCAGCTTCACAATTACCAGTATTCACAGGCCATACAGACTTTCAACAAAGTGCTGGAATACCGCTCCTACCATGCCGAAGCTTATTTCCTGAGGGGAATAGCCAAATACAATCTTCAGGATTATTATGGAGCCGAAAGGGACTATTCCCAGGCCATAGAAGCCAAAGCCAATGCGGTTAAAGCTTATTATTACCGCGGTATGTCCCGCATACAGCTCTACAACTTCCAGGGCGCCATTGAGGATTTTAATACCACATTGAAATTCGTCACCGGTCAGCCGGATCTATTTGTCCAGAGGGGTTTCTGCAAGATGCGCCTCGAAAAATACCGTGAAGCAATAACCGATTTCAACAAGGCCCTGGAAAGAGACAAAAAGGTTAAACGGGCTTACTATTACCGGAGCATAAGCAAACTGAACCTGGAAGATACCACAGCTGCGCTCAGGGACCTTTCCAGAACGATCGGTGTGGATTCCACATTTATCAACGCCTATGTAACAAGGGGGAGGATATACCATCAAACCAAAAAATATTCCAGGGCCCTGGAGGATTTCGAACAGGCCCTTCATTTCGAACCCAACAACTCTCAGGCACTGCTCAACCGGTCGCTCACCTATTACCGGTTAAAAAAATATCAGAAGGCCCTGGATGATCTGGATCACGTTATCAGGATCGAACCCGCCAATGCCCTGGCCTATTACAACAGGGCCCTGCTCAGAAGCGAGATCGGGGCCTATAATGAAGCCATTGAGGACTATAACAAAGTATTGAAATACAATCCAGAAAACATCCTCACTTACTTCAACCGTGGCATACTTCGGATGGAACGGGAAGAATACGCCAAAGCCATCCGGGATTTCACCATGGCCATCAAATTTTATCCAAATTTTGCCAAGGCTTACATCAACCGGTCCATAGCTCGCAGGCAGCTGGAGGATTACAGGGGTGCCATGCAAGACAAGAAGAAAGCCCGGCAAATCACCCAGGCTTACCAGGACAACCGGCTGGATCGGATCAATTTTGCCGATACCACCGAAAACTTCAGGCGCCTGATCTCCCTCCAGGGAAGCCAAAACCTGCCAAGGCACTTCGGCAACATTGAAAAATCCATCGAACCCCGCAACAAATTCACATTATATTACAGCCGGAAAAACAATAAAAACCTCACGGAAAAACTGACGCAATACCTGGAAGATTCTTTAATCACCCGGGAGATAAAGTACCTTGACCGGGATTTTGTACTCGGGATGAATCGCCGGGATACCCATTCCAAAGATTTTTACCTGAAAAGGATTGAAGCAACCACCGACAGCATAGAGGCATATCCCGATAAGGCAAAATTCCTGCTGAAAAGGGCCTTGCTGAAAAAGCATACAAAAAATTACAACGGGGCGCTGAAAGATTTGTCGCGGGCAGAAAAACAACTGGGTAACGGCTTCTTCATCCATTTTCTCAGGGCCAACATCCGATCCGGGATGATCCACTACATCAAGATGATGGAGGACGACACCCACATTATCAACATCGACATGAACAACCAGCTGGTGGAACAACCCATCAGCAGGGAAGTTACTTTTCATGACTACAAAAAAGTAATACAGGATTACAACAAGTCGATAGAGCTTGCCCCTCAATTTGTTTACACTTACTATAACCGGGCCAATACCAAAATTAAAAACAAAAGCTACGAAGCCGCCATTAACGATTACAACAAGTCGGTATTCCTGGATTCAGAATTTCCCCAAGCCTATTTTAACCGCGGCCTGACCTACATTTATCTTCAGCAGACAACCAAGGGCTGCATTGACATCAGCAAGGCCGGTGAACTTGGTATTCAGGAAGCTTATAACGTCATTAAACTCTACTGTCAATAGGAAGACAGTATGCAGCTTACTATATTGCAGAATCAAATTTAAGGAAATAAGATTTAGCGATACAGTTGCTCCCGCATTCTGCGGGAGCAATTGGCAGTGGGCAAGAACCTAAGCATAGGTTGGTAGAAAAAGGAATTGTCATTGATTGTCATTAGGTGGTCATTTTTTGTCATTAGGTTGTTTGACAAGAATAGTTGATAATTGGCAATTGGTAGGTAGTAGGCAATAGGCATTGACAAAAGCAAAACTGCAATTGCCATAATTGCAGTTTACAGTATCACAATTACAATTGACATTGCCATAATTGCAGTTTACAGTATCATAATTACAATTGACATTGCCATAATTGCAGTTTACAGTATCACAATTACAATTGACATTGCCATAATTGCAGTTTACAATGAATAAAATGAATATTACAGCCAACGAATTAAACCATACAATCTACAAATTATATCATACAGGCAATAAATTGAATCTTACATTCAAAAAAATATATTGTACAACTGACAAATCAAATCTTACATTCACCAAATTGACTGATACAATCAATAAATTGAATTATACATTCAGCAAATTGAATCATGCAATCAGCAAATTGAGTTGTACAATTAACTAAATGAATCATACAATTGGCAAATTAAATCATACGAATGATAAATTGTATCCAGCAATCCACAAAATTATTATTACATGGAGCAGAACGAAAGATTACCCTGCCAATCGGAATATTAACCTTGCTAACCCGAATTCCGTTATTTAAAATAGAAATATCGACCTAGAATCCCGTAAATCATGAAATGGTTAAGCTGAAAATTAAATTTGGGAAATCGAATCCCTGTGAAGATAAAAAGATCATTATCCAAACGTTCAGAAAAAACATCAGCCATAATCTCTGGCTAATAATACTTAATATATTTGTGATAAATGCTTTTCTTCATCACGTGGGTGGAGTGTTTGTCGATGAGCTTGTTTATATAGAGCTCGTCCAGCAGATTCCAGCGTTTGACGTCGAATGGTTCCCCAGGTAAAAGGTATTCCCACACTTCCCTGCAGGTTTCCATATGGTTCAGATCATCATGGGCTACTGTTTTTACTTCATATTTTTGCTTGATCCGCTCCATGATCTCAAACAGACTTTCAATCCATTCCTGGATGCTCTTATACTCATAGCTGGTATAAAAATCGATAAAGCTGTCAATGGTTTCATGAAGTTCCCGCTCGACCAGCACCACTTTCGAACCGGGAAATAAGTTTTTGATATCATCCATCAGATACAACAGGGCGGGGTCGGCATTCCCGATATGGTCAGCTTCGTGACTTTGCATCAGCTCTTTCAGATCTTTCATGTTCGCACAAAACCGGGTGGCTTCATGGAAGCAAAAGGAATTGTTATACGTAAAAAAATTAGCAAGCCAGCTTGTCCTGGATCTCGGCAATCCTGTAATGAAAAAATTCTGTTTCATGATTTTTTCCGTTTAAACCTCCAAATGCTCCAAATGTAGCAATTATATTCAAAACGTATTAAAAATGGAGGTTTAAATTTTCTTTGACTTCAAACAAATCGAACTATTGAATTGTTAGTCATTGAAAACAATAAATAAAAAAACAAAAAGCTATGAAAACCCTGTTAATTACAATTCTGGCAGCGGCAATGGGATTTGCCGGTTATGCGCAAAGCGAGAAGAATATGGACAATAAGAATTTTCATGATTTTGTTGTGGAAGACATCAACGGCAACAAGTTCGATCTGGGATCGCTTAAGGGCAAAAAGGTACTGGTGGTGAACACGGCTTCCGAATGCGGATTCACCCCACAGTATGAAGGTTTGCAGGAACTTTATGAAACCTACGGATCCGAAGAATTTACAATTATTGGTTTTCCGGCCAACAACTTTGCCAACCAGGAACCTGGTTCGGATGAGGAAATCAAACAATTCTGCAAGAAAAATTACGGGGTAACTTTCCCTATGATGTCCAAAATTTCAGTAAAAGATGAGGATCAGCATCCCGTTTACCAGTGGCTCACCATGGCAAAATACAACGGAAAAATGGATAGTGAAGTGAAATGGAACTTTCAAAAGTATTTGATTAATGAAAATGGTGAACTGGTGAATGTATTTTATTCCAAAACCAAACCCAAGAGTGACAAGATACTTTCATGGATAAAAGGTGAATAGCAAAAAACAGCCTCCGGTAAAATTAATCCGGAGGCTGAAAAAAAATCTAAGGTTTTAGCCAACAAGCTATTAACCTCAGGTAATATTATTCTCCCTTGACTTCAAAGGTAATGTCCCTGCTAATCCTCTTGTGGAGCTTAACAGTTGCCGTATAGGTTCCGACTTCTTTGATGGGCTCATCCTTAATCTCTATATTCTTACGGACAACTTCTATGCCTTTTTTATTGAGTTCTTCAGCAATCTGAAGGGTGTTTACCGAACCAAAGATTTTTCCTTTTGAACTGGTTTTGGCTCCAATCTCAAGCGTCAGCCCTTCCAGTTGCTTTGCCAGCTCTTCTGCCTTTTCCTTTTCTTTTTCTTCTTTATGAGCCCTTTGTCTGGCTATTTCTTCATACATCTTCCTGGCAGATGGAGTAGCCCTAATGGCCATACCTTTCGGTATTAAATAATTGTTGGCATAACCATCCTTTACTGTCACAATTTCGTTTTTATGACCCAAATTCTCTATGTCTTGTTTAAGTATGATTTCCATGACCCAAATATTATTATTTCAACATATCAGTTACATAAGGCAACAGTGCCAAATGGCGTGCCCTTTTAACAGCCCTGGACACCCTTCGCTGGTATTTTTGTGAGGTACCCGTGATCCTTCTTGGAAGGAGCTTACCCTGCTCATTCAGAAACTTCTTTAGGAAGTCGGGATTTTTATAATCTACATACTTGATATTATGTCTTCTGAACCAGCAAAACTTCTTTTTCTTGATGTCTATTGCCGGTGGATTGAGGTATCTGATTTCCGACTGATTTTGTTGTGCCATGGCTTATTTCTCCTTTGTTTTTTGTTCATCACTTTGTTGGGTGTTGGTACTCTTTTCCCTACGTCGCTTTTCAGCGTATTCAACAGCGTATTTGTCCATTTTTAAGGTTAAGAAACGAAGGATACGCTCATCACGCTTAAATTCGATCTCCAGGTTATCAATTGCCTGCCCCTCTGCCTCAAATTCAATCAAGTGATAGAAACCGGTTGATTTTTTCTCAATGGGATAAGCCAGCTTTCTCAGCCCCCAATCTTCTTCGTGAACAACATCTGCATCGTTGTTCCGGAGAATATTCCTGAACTTTTCAACCGTTTCCTTCATCTGGTCTTCAGACAAAACGGGAGTTGCAATGAAAACGGTTTCGTAATGTTTCTTCATGATTAAAAAAATGTTGATTCGTTTTACATTATATGAGCCGCAAAAATAGAATTTTTATTTTAAATCAAAAAGATTGAAAGAAATCT